>JABHIC010000120.1 GCA_018671205.1 Gammaproteobacteria bacterium | reverse complement strand
ATGAGTCGCCAAGGGGCGGCCCGTTTCTCTTTTCTCCTATCGATTCCTGTGATTGTGCTGGCGGGAGGGCTGGAGAGCAAAGCATTGATCGAGCAGGGGACAGGAGTGGAGTGGGGCGCGCTGTTGTTGGGGGTCTTGATCTCCGCACTGAGTGCCTATCTCTCAATCCACTACTTCCTTAAGCTGCTGGATCGTGTTGGGCTGGTGCCGTTTGTCTATTACCGCCTACTGCTAGGGGTGTTGCTCCTGCTGCTCTATCTCTGAGCGATAACCTTGTGGTGTTTGAGCGCATCATCAATCGCCCGGCCGCGTCGTTGCTGTAGCTCATCACGGATGGCTCTGCCCTCGAAGCCCTCGTCAAGGATGGCGTTGGTGTTGATGGATTGGGCCGCCTCAAAGGCGATTCTGAGAGTGGTCCCCTGGGTGAAGGTCTCCTTCTCAAAACCGGCTCGTCCCCGTTGGTCGGCCTCTCCGGCAATCAGGAACTCCTCAAATCTGGCGGGACGACGGAATGCATCAATCCCCTCCAGCATCTTTAGGATGGTCTTGGGGCGCATCTCCTCCGCCCGGTGGTAGTGCCCGTGGTATTGGGCGACAGCAAGGGCCAGCTCTCGAAATGCGTTGGGAACCCTGAGTCGCCGGCAGAGCTGTTCTGCCAATTGTCTGCTGCGCTGCTCATGGTTGTGATGTTTGGGCCACTCAGTCTCGGGTGTCTCCCCCTTGCCAAGGTCGTGGAGTAGTGCGGCAAAACGTACCTCACTCTTCTCACTGAGTTTGACCGCCTGCTGCAGCACCATCAGGGTGTGCAGACCACTATCGATCTCCGGGTGGTGGTGGGCGGGTTGTGGTACTCCAAACAGCGCGTCCAGCTCAGGGAAGATCTGCTCTAGTGCACCACAATTTCTCAATACCTCAAAGTAGCGTTCCGGGTGTGGAGTCTGCAGGGCCTTCAGGGTCTCTTGCCAGATCCTTTCCGGTACCAGCGCATCCACCTCGCCACTCTCAACCATCTCTGTCATCAGCTGGTGGGTTTTGTGGGAGACCCTGAAACCCCACTGAGCAAAACGGGCGGAAAAGCGGGCGATACGCAGAATCCGTACCGGATCCTCACTGAAGGCATCAGAGACATGGCGTAACAGCCCTTGTTGTAGATCTTCTTCCCCCCTGAAAGGGTCGATCAGGTTACCGTTCCGATCCTGAGCAATGGCATTGATGGTGAGGTCACGTCGTAGCAGATCCTCTTCCAGTGTCACCTCGGGATCGGCATGGACGGTAAAGCCCCGGTAGCCGGGAGCGCTTTTGCGCTCGGTACGCGCCAGTGCGTGCTCTTCTTGGCTGGTGGGGTGGAGGAATACGGGGAAATCTCTGCCAACAGGCCGGAATCCGGCAGTGATCATCTCCTGGGGCGTTTTTCCGACCACCACCCAGTCCCGCTCTTTGGGGGGGATGCCTAACAGCTGGTCACGTACCGCACCACCGACCAGAAAGCGGCAGCTTTCGATCTCGTCTAGCAGACTGTTCAGGGGAGGGGTAATTCGGGCTTTTAGATCAGAATTTTTCAGGTTAGATTTTTACAGGTTAGATTTCAGGGAGTCGAGGGAGACCACCTTGCTGTTGCTGGGCTTATCGGCAAAACCGGGGCGCAGATGGGTGTTGATGCCGGCAGCCTCTGCCAGCTCTTTTTCCCGTTCAGTAATCAACCCGAAGCAGTCGCGCATATCCTGAAAAGTCTGCTCGGATAGCGGGTGCTCCTCACCATTTTGTGGGGCAGTCTCGCGAGCGATAGCGCCGAGTGTTTTGCGTACCATGCGTAAAATACGCTGTTCTCTGGTCAGTTCCATGCATTCTCCTCAGTCACGCTTTGCCAGTTTGCGGTATGCCATATAGCGCATCTGCTGGCTCTTTTGTCCAAGATAGTGGGGGACAACGCTCTCCATATGGGAGAGCTCTATGTTAAATACTGGGTTGAGTGGCTTCTGGCAGGTGCTGGGCAGCTGCAGTGTGAGGTAGTTGTCCTGGGTCAAGAGCTTGCCCGGTAGTCTCTGTAGAATTTTTGCCTGTAGGCTGGAGAGCGAGTTACTGAGCCCAACGATCAGGCGACGAACTCCGATACAGCGTTCGGTGAACTCCATTAGCTCCATCAGGCTGTATGATTGGGGGCCACAGAGATCATATCGTTTGCCGTAGGTTGCCGGGTTACGGATCGACTGAATCATCGCCTCTGCAACATCCTGTGCATAGAT
>JABHIC010000119.1 GCA_018671205.1 Gammaproteobacteria bacterium | reverse complement strand
AGGGTTCTTCAGACATGCAGGCTGATATGGATGCCGCTGAGAATGCCCGCATGAATGGTCAGAGTGACATTCGCACTGAGACCTCTCCAAGTCACTACCCTTATGCTCCAGTAGCGCCTATCGCACAGTAAAACTAACCTCTCTGGTTTTTACTATCCTCCCTTTGAGGTTGACCTCGATACTTCGGTATCGGGGTTTTTTCTGTCTGTTCTTCAGGACTGAGACTGAATTTCATGGACAATGACCTGCTCATCGATATAGAGATCAAAGCTACCCGTCCCGCCGGTATAGGTATAGTGGTCCAGTGAGGAGTCACCAACCGCAGCCACCTTATTCCAATCCCCCCCCGTGGTCTGATACCCTTCAAGACTGACCTCATCGGTAGAATCACCCACTATGGTTAATGAGTTAGGGCCAATATTGTCCAGCAGATCCGATACCTGCAGGGTCAACATCTCAGGGCTGTTTTCCGTTACTCCACCCCCCTCTGTATCACGCATATCAATCACCGTCAGGTCACCATCCACATCGGCGCTTGCGCTGGGTTCAAGGCCGTCAAAGAACAGGTCGCCTAGACTCATATCATCCTTAACATAGTAGAGGTGCTGATCCACCGTGGCGGACGCAACCACATCCAGGGCAAAGTTATTGGGATCATCACTATTCACCACCTGATTTCCGGCAACATTTTCCATTGCCCAGTGAGCAGAGCGCTCCACCAGATCATTGCTATCATCCGTATAGCTTGTTGCAAGATTCACATCATATACCACACCGGAAAAATCAGTATCTCCAATTTTTATGGTGCCTCCCGCATCCATCGATCCGAGATAGGGGGTCGCAAACCTACCCGCTTCCTTCTCTATCCCTTTCACGCCGTCCAGCCAGGTGGTGATTTTTCCATTATCCCATTCGAACGAAAGTGTATGGGAAACTCCATCAAACAGTGCTGTACTCAGAATTCCTGTCGTCTCACTGACCGTCCCTCCAATGGTAAAGGTCACAACACTACTGGAGTCAATCTTCACCTGAATACCTCCAGCAGTCGTCCCATAAGAGAAGAGTGTTCCGTCATTTTTCAATGAGGATATTTTCATATCCAGATGAAACTTGGTTGCCCCTCCCATCAGGTCGCCATTGGCCTCATCATATTGGAAGAGCTGATTTTCCGTTTCAGTCTCATTGATGGTGATGCCGCCATCATTGGCTACTACCATAACCTCTCGGGGGAGGGAGAGCGGTGCCAGGGTCTCAGCGGCATCGATGCCCCCACTATCCTTCAGGGTACCCAAAGTGATCGTTCTCCCACTTGATGTGGTAATTTCACTAACACTGAACTGGATGCTATCAATTAACTGCTGAAGCTGGGTTGGATCCCAGGCTCCCGTCAGCGTAACCAGCTTGTCTGCACTGGTACCGCTGACCGCGTAATTAAAGGGGACCGTGGCGTTTGTGGCCGCTGTTTCGGTCAGTGTGCTCAAGCTGAACGCCTCTCCGGCAATGGTGAGCAGCTCAGTAGCCCCATTGAGCACACCGTTAACCGTTAATTGAAGCTCTGAAAATGTCTGTCCAGACTCCACCGTAGTGGCATCCGTAAAACTGAACAGGGGTTGGGTGATATCACCCACCTCACTATAGGTGACCATTCTGTCTACCGAGGCCGTTGCCTCCCATTCAGGATTTTGGTTCAGCGGAGAGATTGTCAGGGATCGGGATAAGGTGGTAACTTTTGGATCATCCAGCGTATCCGGCTGATCGGTCACACTCAGGACAATCTCACGGGTAGGCTGCTGTTGTGTACCATCCCAGGTGGGGTCATTCCCTGTATTATTAAACTGAATCGCGCTCAGCAGCTGCCCCGCTTCAGCCGCTGTCCATTGGCCAGTAAAAGTGACCTCTGCATCACTCACCGCAACCGTGTAGGGGGGAATGGTTGCATCCCCTCCATAGCTAGCGGTAGATGACATGGCAGGGGAGATATCCAGTGCGGTTCCACCCGTCCCAATAATTAACCGATCTCCCAGGGCGGTATTCGATATATCAACGGTTAAAACCGTGACAATCTGGTTAGTCTCAACGGTATCCACAACAATTCCTGTGGCCGGATCATTCTGAGTAGCACGAAACAGGAAGATAGGAACGGATGGGCTACCCGTTACCGGCTCTGTATAGGTTACGCCAGAGCCTCCATT
>JABHIC010000118.1 GCA_018671205.1 Gammaproteobacteria bacterium | reverse complement strand
TTGAAACCGAGTCATCCACAATCAGTATCTTTGCCATCTCTCTTCTCTCACTCCAAGGTTATTATTCTTGATACTCCGACCACCTAAAAACAGCTACCACCACATCCAAGAGGTTACCGCATTAATAATGCGTAGCGTTAAAGCGCTAAAGACTCTGCCGAAAGCAGGTTATCTGCATCCAACAATATCACCATCCCGTCCGCTAGCGCCGCAATCCCCTTCATATGATGCGAATCAAACCCCTCAACAGCCGGGGCAGACTTAAACTGCCCATCGGTCAACGAAATCACATCGGAGACTGCATCTACCACCAACCCGACCGCACGTCCCTGAATCAGGGTAACGATAATCACTGTTTCACGGGTAAAACTTGCCTCTCCCATACTGAAGCGCGTACGCATATCAACCACCGGAACCACAACTCCCCGCAGATTGAGCACCCCTCGAACCTCTATTGGTGAACCGGGCATCGGAGTTGGCTCCTCCCACTCCTTGATCTCCTGTACCTTAATTAGGTCAATCCCATATTGCTTTCCCTCCAGAATGAAGACCAGATATTGGTCTTCAACACTGGTTCCATACAGATCCCCACTCCCCTGATCTGCAACCACTTGTGTTGTCTGCATGAATACTCCTCAGTAAACCCTTAATATTTTCCCTAAACTATATCTCCCTATTCCCTGAAGAACAAGTATCCGATGCAGGAAAACAAAATGGTTGGATTTCTGCGTATAGTTGTCGATAATGTAGCATACCGTCAATGGAATAGACACATCCCATTCAACTCCGAGAAACCACTCCTCTCCCCTCCTGACTGAATTTTATTAAATCATGGATATTGCAAGCCTCATAGGTCTTCTTCTTGCCTGGATTCTGGTTGTCATCACAATCCTACTCGGCGGCGAAATAGGGATGTTTGTCAACGCCCCCTCTCTGGTCATCGTTGTGGGGGGGTCACTTGCTGCGGTGTTGATGCAATTTACGCTGCCCCAGTTTCTGGGAGCATGGGGAAGTGCCGCCAAGGCGTTCCTCTTCAAGGAGACTCAGACCATTGATCTTATCGATCAGATCGTTGAGTGCGCTCAGGTTGTGCGTAAAGAGGGGCTACTGGCACTGGAGGGGATGATGAGCAGCATTGAGAGTGATTTCCTGCGTAAAGGGCTACAGATGGGGGTGGATGGGCAGGACGCCCATGTGGTGACCTCGCAACTCAGCTCCGACATGACACTTACTCTGGGAAGACACGAAGTTGCTCACAAACTGTTTACCTCCTGGGGGGATCTCGCACCTGCAATGGGAATGGTTGGTACCCTGATTGGACTGGTACAGATGCTAGCCAACATGAGTGATCCGGCAGCCATTGGTCCAGCAATGGCGGTGGCTCTGCTCACCACCCTCTATGGGGCTCTGGTGGCCAACCTGCTTGCGCTCCCCATTGCAAAAAAACTTGAGCTCCGCACAGAGCAGGAGCGACTACAGAAAGCACTGATTATTGAGGGAATATCCAGTATTCAGGAGGGAACCAACCCACGCATCATCCAGTCATCACTACTCAACTATATCCCCTCTGCCAAACGTGCTGAACACGAGGATGGCTGATGGGCGCACCGCCTCCAGAACCTGAAAAAAAGTGCCCACCCGGCCTCCCTGCCTGGCTAGCCACCTTTGGTGACCTGATGTCACTCCTCCTCTGCTTCTTCGTACTGCTGCTCTCATTTGCCACAATAGATGCCAAAAAGATGAAGAAAGTGGTCAGTGGCATGGATAAGGCATTTGGTGTACAGAGTGAGGTGGAGGCCCACAGTACCCCGATGGGAACCTCGATCATTACTGACAAGTTTTCCCCCAATGTAACCAAAAAAACCACCAAGGACTCTGTGAGACAGGAGACCACCCGCTCAACCAAGAAGATTCTCGCCAAACAACAGGGCTCCGACGGGGAGAGTGACCAGGATGCTCTAAAAAAAGAGATTCAGAAGGATACCAAAAAGCTAGAGAAAGCACTTAAACTGGAAACCTTTATCCGTAGCGCAGAGGTAGAGGGAAAAGATCAGATGGTATTGATTCGCCTTAAAGATAAAGCTGCCTTCAAAACGGGAAAGGCCGAACTCAACCGCAGTATTCGACCCGCACTAAAAAAGATCTCAAAAGCGCTAATTAAAATGAAGGGACGAATCCTCATTATAGGTCATACAGACAACATACCGATCTCCAATGAGGATTTCTCCTCTAATTGGGAGCTTTCAAGCCGCCGGGCAACCGCTGTACTCCATACGATGCTGGACTATAGCCCGAAACTGAGCTCACGCATTCAGGCAGAGGGACATGCAGATATTGACCCCATCGGGGACAACCGTGACCCAATGGGGCGCTCCAGTAACCGCAGAGTAGAAATTATTTTACGTAAATAACCTATCAGAGAGAGATTTAGTGCGATGGCACCAGAACGCAAACATTTTCGGATTGACCTTGAGGCTTTGGTACGAACCCGTATCATCTCTGATGGAGAGGCACATGAGCTGGCGACCACAATCACCTCCGGCCACCCCAGCCTGAACCAGTCCGACTCCAAGCTTACTCAGTTGAACAAGCAGATTCAGGACAGCATCACTGCACTCAACAGCAAAGACCTACAGATGGGCCGCCTATTTGATCTGTTCAACCAGAAGATCAACCTCCTCGCCAATGAGCTGGATATACAAAAATCAGCCTCCACCAGCCATTCAGATGAGTCAACTACCACACTGATGCCCATCAATCTCAGCGGTGGTGGAGCGCTCATCTACAGCCAGAAGGCGCTTGAACCCGGACTCCAGATGGAGCTGATCATTACCTTCATCCCGGAACACGTTGCGATCCGCTGCATTGCCAAATCCATTAAATCTTTCCCGGTCGATGATAACCCACATGGCCTCTGGCGGATTGCCATTGAGTTCACCCATATGCATGAGGATGACCAGGATCGAGTGGTAAGGAAAGTTCTTCAGGAGCAGACCAAACAGCTCCGCGCACGCCGCAACACCGACCAGGACAACCCTGAATAAGTTATCGATTTAGTGAGATTATTGATTCTTCTCTTCACCACCCTCCCTCTTATTGCAGGAGGTGTCATCTGGTTTTATATTGAGAAGAACATCCTTCCCGCTCTTCCATCAGAGAGCGAGATTGGAGATATTCAGATGCAGACCCCGCTACGAGTAGTGGCTCGTGATGGTTCACTGATCGCTGAGTTTGGGGAGAAACGGAGAACCCCACTGCGCTATGAACAGATTCCACAACAGATGGTTCAGGCCATTATTGCCGCTGAGGATGAGCGCTACTTCGAACACCCCGGCATTGATGCAACCGGAATCGCTCGTGCAGCCTACCAATACCTGATCAGCGGAGAAAAACGTCAGGGAGGAAGCACCATCACCATGCAGATGGCAAGAAACTTTTTTCTGACACGAGAAAAGAGCTGGGAGCGAAAAATCAAGGAGCTGTTTCTCGCACTACGGATTGAGGAACGTTATAGCAAAGAGGAGATCCTCACCCTCTATCTCAACAAGGTCTTTCT
>JABHIC010000117.1 GCA_018671205.1 Gammaproteobacteria bacterium | reverse complement strand
TTTGTGAATTGATAGTTTCCATCAGAATCGGTCATTGTGGTCCGGTAGAGTTCTCCGGGAGGGGCTATTACTGAGAGGCCACGGGCGGCAATGGTGCTTCCGGGGTGTGCAGCGGAGCTGACGTTGGAGCGGAAGCGTACGGTTCCGGTATGGAGTCGTTCACCACTGCGCATTGCGCTGATGTTGAGGCGCAGCTGTAACCCTTGGTCGCTGCCATTGCCATCTAGGTAGCGGCTGATATCTGTTTCTGTGCTGGTGGCGGTCTGCTCTAACAGTGCCTCTGCCATTGCTGTGGAGGAGAGTGCCATCACAATGGATTCCCACCCCATCAGGCGCGTTGGGTCGCCACTATTGAGTTGAATCAGGGGGGACGCAAGGTTGTCGGGTTCGGTTGCGCTCCATTCGTATCTGCCCGCTGCGGATGTGGTGAGGTAACGGGTTTGGTCGCCGCCATTCCAGCGTAGATCTAGCCCCCAGTGGAAGGTAATGCCCTCTCCTCCTCCAAATAGTCTTAACAGTCCAAGCTGGGGGCTGCCAAAGATGCCAAAGTTACCTGCTGTCTGTCGCAGGGTCTGGTTGATTGTGTCTAGGGAGCTGGTCATGGTGAAGAGGGATGGGGAGAGTGCCAGCTGTATGACCATGCTTCCCTGTTCTGACTGTTCGCTGTAGTCCACGGTACCATTCTGATCCATATCATAGGCGATGGTGGTCTGAAGCTGGTATTCACCCAGTAGAGGAAGATTTTCTCCTTCTATCAGGACTTTTTCGGCCAACCAGTGCTGCAGGCTTTGCAGGGTCAGGCGGTTGCCCTCTTCTTCAACTGTGGAGGCGTTGATTACGGTTTGCCAGGAGCTGGCGGCAGCAGGGCGTGCTTTCCAGGTGTAGCTGGCGCGTGCATCTTGCGGGAGGGTGATCTCACCGGTGGCTATTGAGCCACGCAGTTTGGAAAGGGCCTGTGGCAGTTGTAGTGTCACTTCGGCTGCTTCTAGGTTTAAGCCTGCTGTGTTGGTGACGTTCCCTGAGAGGGTTGCATGGGGTTCTACTTTACGCAGTTGAATGGTCTCTTCTTCTCCTTCAAAGAAGGCGAAGTTAAGCGGAATTGCCGATCTGTAGTGGTCGTAGCGCAGTGCCTCAGCGGTGATGAAGGCACGAGTTGAGGGGACGACGATGCGGCGCAGGGTAACTCGACCATCTTCTGCGGTGATCCCCTCTTGTCCGCTCTCTAAACGAACTTGCGCCCCCGGCAACGCTTCTCCGCTGTCTCGATCAACCACACGGATGGTGACATCGATGCTCTTTGCCTCCAGTTCGGTCATCACAAAGATGAAGTCGTAGAGGCCTCCCTCGACGGTATTCTCTTTGGCCATAAGTCGGCCATCATGGTCTGCTGAGGTAGCTGTGGTCAGAACCAGTCCATCCAGTGGGAGTTTGTGGAGGATGGTGGTTGACTCGGGGCGTGAGTCTGAGTCTGCGTTACTGTATCCACGGCTCATCAACTCGGTATCTTCACTGTCGATCACAGCTGTGGGGTCAATAATATCCACTGTGTCGGCTATGCGGGCCCAGCCATTTGGGGTGTAGGCGTAGGCTGTTAGTTGAACTTTGCGCAGGCTGGTCTCTTCATCATTTTGTAATAGCCGTGCACGCACTTCGGCCATCTCTCCGCTGATTGGGCGGGCAAGGTAGGGGGAGATCCCGGCAAACGCACCGAGAGCGGCTGCGCTGCGCTGTTGCAGGGTTAATGGCTCTCCGCTGGACATCTCTTTTACGGTTACGATTCCACCGCCGATAATACCCATCGACCAGTCGATATTTTGTGCGGTTGTGTCGGTTCCGGTGTCTGAGAGGTAGTCTGCACGCACGATAGATTCCAACCCTCTCTGGTCTGAGATTGAGTCGAGCGTTGTGATCGGGCTAAGGGTGATAGAGATTGATTGGTTCGGATTAACTCTGCCAGTATCGAATAGCAGGCCGACATCGGCATTGTGTCTTGCACTGGATGGCGCAGCCGCTGCCGGTGATGCATTTAATGTCCTTGTCAGGGGACGAGGTAGTACGCTGTCGGCATCTTCTGCTAGTAGCAGCTCTTCCCGCTGATCCTCTTGCTGCAATGTTACGTAGAGCTGCTCTGTATCGACAGTAACTGTGCTTGTAAGGTAGTTTGGGTGGTCTATCAGGATGCTGGTTCCAGAGTCTACCTCTTCTAGCAGTTGTAAGCCTTCTTCTATCGCTATGGTTGAGAGGCTCCCCTCTGTTGTACGTAGCGTGGCCTGATCGGTGAGTTGTGTAGAGTATCCATCGGAGTCTAGCCCCCAGATGGAGATCACTGGCAGTATACGGGCTGCCGATTGGGTGACCAGTGTAAAGCGCTCGCTCCCCTGTTGTCGACTCAACAGTTGACCCTCGGCACCCCATATTTTGAGCTGATAATCAGCACTCACTGTTGGGAGTGTGAGCGGGTAATCAACACCGTTTATGGAGAGGGTAACAGCTGTGGTAACAGTACTGTCAGTTGCCGTTGCAGTATAGAATTGGGCTTTGATTCCATCAGCCAACTCTAGCTGTGTATCTCCCGCTGTTCCGGTCTGAGAGCCTGAGGCGATGGTGACTTTGTGGCCTAAGTAGACCCAGTAGCCATGGTCACTCTGAAGTGATGTCAGGGTACCACGGTTATTCCATAAGTCGGCTTCTGACCAACCTTCTGCACTGAGAGAGAGCAGGCGCATGGGGGCATAGGGTGAGTCGGCCTGCAGTATGGCTTGTTCAAGGGTTTCCAGTGAGGTGATGGTGCTGTCGAATGCCAGTAGCTGCCAGCCCGGCTGCCAGCTGCTGGGGTCAAACTCTCCCGCTTGATCAGCGGGCATCTGCAGGGTAACAGGTTGAGTAGTATAGACCCAGGCCGTGGTATGAGGCTGGAGCAGGTCACTGTTACTCAGTGCTATCAAGCTCCCTCCCTCGCCTTGTGAGTTGGGTAGAAGTAGTGATGATATAGAGGAGAGTGATTCTCCAAACAGTGACTCAACCGTTTGGGTACTGCCACTATGGGCATAGAGGTTCCACCCTGTGTTCAGGGTCCGCTCTGAGTTTGCTGATACGGTAACAAACCACCCTGACAACAATAATAGAATCCATTGTTTTTTCATCGTTATACCTTAGCTGCTTTATTTTTTTGTAAGAGGTGCAGTCTACTTGTAACTCCGCAGGCTTTGTAAACCCCTATTGAATGTTCACCCAGACACCTTGTGATGAGGAGAGATTATTGAGCACTCCTGACTCTGTTGAAAAATCATATGACTCCCATCCTGACGTGGGGTTAAAAGCAAACAGATGTTGGCACTCTCTATTGGTCTCAGAAAAAATTATGTCACAAACGGCTTGTATAGTTGCCCCATCTTCTACACTAATCAGGCTCCAGCCTGATAATAAACCAGAATAATCGGGCGCATTTTGATTACCATTCAATATAACTTCCATTCGCTTATCTGCCAATACCCAAAATCCCTTATAGGCAGGTAATGCCATTAAGGTTGATCCTGGCTGGTTACTGGAGCTATAAATAGACCACTCTCCTTCTCCTTTAGATGCAATCAGGCTCACACCATCAGGGAGGAGAGCCTGTAGGTTTCCAGTATCAGAGAGTGGCGTACCCATAAGGTTCCACCCTTTTTGCATACAGATCGTTCCTGTTTCAGTAGAAGCAGGCAAGTTTATTGTGACGCTGGCTAGCTCTGGGTCTCCCTCTCCATCATCAATATTAAAGCTGAAGCGATCTACACAAGTTGCCCCAACATCAGGCGTATAGGTAAAGGATCCTGTCGAGTTATCCGAGACTTGTACTGTACCTCTAGATGGCTCAAGAGCTGTTGTAAGCCGTTGTGTTGATGTATTTGATGGGAATAATACCCCACTAACAGAGCCACTTTCTGTAATTATGAAGTTTTGATCAGCATTCAATAAATTCAGCATTGAGATGGTTTCACTATCATCATTAATGGTTAGTGTGCCAGTGGCATTAGAGATCGTTGCATTGTTGGCGTTGAAAAGTGTGAGTATTATCGTTTCATTACTCTCAACAGTATTATCAGCCAGCACTGGGACGGTAAGGGTCTTGGTGGTCTCACCAGCAGAGAAGGCTAGGGTACCAGCAATGGAAGTATAATCTGATCCAGCCGTAGCCGTGCCATTGGAGCTCGCATAGTCTACTGTGACTTCATTAGCTGAAACAGCAGATAACATCACAATAAAGGTGGCACTGGAACCACTTTCATCTACAGCTGTATCAGCTAAAATTGACACGGTAGGTACTGTATTTTCTGTATGACCAGACCCATTTTCCACGCTGGTTCCTGTCTCTCTATCTATAACAGTAATGTGATAAGTCTGCGAAAACTCATCATTACTTCCATCACTTGCTTCTATATAGTAGCTAACCCCTTCTGGCATCACATCGACAGCAGGAATTATCGCTTGATGATAATCTCCAGTTTTCACCATTTCAACCTCTTTCCATGGCAGGCTCCCACTCATATAATATAAAGTGGCGTGGGCCACTGGCACATCATTAACCACTGATGCTTGCAGTATAATATCCTCATTTAAGTATGTATTTGTAACTGCTTCAGGATACATTTCAGAACTTTCTCCTAAGAAGAAATCTGAAAAATGAGAGGTTTCAAATTTTACAAGTTTCTTATTTCGGTCATGCTCTCCTTTCATTAAGCGATAAGTGGATGAACGCTTATTATAGTCATATGCCCTTAATCTTGCAGTAGAGGGAGAGGTTACTTGAGTATGGTTATAACGAAATCGCAGGCTTAATCTCTTACTAAAGCTACTCTGTCCATTCACCATTTTCAAAGAGTACTGAACATTCGTTGGCTTAATTCCTTTGGGGGGTGTGGGTGGATAGTCGGGGGTAGAGACCTGAACTTTGGTTGCTGAATTTAATGCTCCAAGCGGTACTTTCACCGTTAAACCAACAGCAAATTCAATAATTGACTCCTTTGTATCACTTACTTCCTCTTCCAGTAAGGATTCTGCTGTCAACAGCAGCGGCGATAACCCTGGATTATGACTGGGCAGTGTGGATATTATTGCCCCATTTTTTTCAATAGAGATGTAATATTCTACGCCATTGGTGGTCTCTTCACTAGGTATCCATGCAGTATAGACTCCATCCGATAGTACCATCTGTTTTTTAATGTATTCTGTGGCACTAGGCTGACGGTAGTAGGTATAGGCATCCACATCTCCTTTACCTGCTGTAACCCGTACGGAAATAGCCACAGGGCGACCTGCCAGCAGTTTTGTTTTATTCACATAAAGAAGTTCTTTGGGGCGAACAAAAGCCACTAGAGACCTTTTATTAGAAATATCTTCAAACATTGCGTAAATATAGTTTACTCCGCTAACCAGCATTTTTTTGTTAGTGGCATAATCATCCTTAACTGTGTTAGCAAATGTATGATCTTCTGATATAAACATATGAGTAGGGTCACCAGAAGCATTCAACACTAGATGGGCAACTGGATCATCAATTGACCCTGTATATTCAGCAGCTGAAATAGTTGGGTTTTCTGGTCCTAATAGGTCATGACTAAAATCTGGTGACCCTATTTTAAAATAGATATCGGAATCATTGTAAGTACCCACCCCATCCAAATGGGTATCAAAAGAGATTATTGGAGTAGAGGATGGGGAGTTGATAGTGAAACTTCCTTGAATGAGGTTTCCACCACTCAAGGGGGTAAGAGCTGTTCTGCTTATGGTCTGTGCACCCAGTTCTGCTGAGTAGTAGAGTCCCCCCTCCCCAGAGAGGTATGGGGCTAATCCACTCTCCAGAGAGATAGACGGGAGTGTGTAGGTGCCGTCCTCACCACTATAGGCGATAGGAATATTAGGACTAAAGATCAGTTGGTAACTGTAGTGTCCCGTTGGGTCAATATCACTCCCTCCCATCTCTGTAACAAGCTTCTCATTTAGCAGCTGCTTCAATGAGAGCTGTAGCAGATTCCCATAAGCAACTACAGTATTAGTTTCTCTATTATTTGTGATTCCAGTTGCATGACCTAATTCCGCATCTTCTATAGACCACTGTATGGTTGCTGTATCTGGTATGGTAATTTGGGTATCCGCTCCATCACTGGAAAGTTGTATAGGTGAGACAATAGCTCGTACCGCTCTATGATTTTCTCCACCCCGCACATCGGTAACGATGATACCTAATGCACCTTTGGTGACTGGCTCAATTGATTTATTACTCTCTAAGGTGAAGGTTGTCATTAACTCACTTCTTGCGCTTATATTTTGTGAGCTGGGAACAGTTTGAACAATTCCATCTGCCCCCACTAATACTCCGTGGTTTATGCCGGACATTTTCAGCTGTATATAGTTATCTTTCAGGTTTAACATTGGTGAATATTCAACAGCACCATAGTTAATATCATCAAAGTAATCAAAAATTGAAGATGCAATCACCGCAGCGTCTGTTGTCCCCCAGTAATTAGCTGTAGCAGCTATTTCATTTTCTGATAGGTTTTCTATGTTGTAGCTGGAATTTGCAGTGAAGCTCGTATTTTCGATAACAACTGAGTTAGCGTCATTGATTTTAACTCCAACTGCATTATTGGATATCACTGAATCGGAGACTGTAACACTACCACCAATATTATACCCATTAAGCCCTGTGACTTCTAAACCAACCCCATCACCTCTACCAGTAATGGTTGAGTGGTCAATCACACCATTCCCAAA
>JABHIC010000116.1 GCA_018671205.1 Gammaproteobacteria bacterium | reverse complement strand
TGGTCAGATAGAAGAGCCCATCGGTGAGCTGCAGCTCTACCATGGCCACGCCAGATCCAAGGTCTGAGGCACTACCGGAGATCCAGAAGATCTGATCTACTGAGAGACCATCTGTCGGTGAGCTAATCTCTACAGATGGCGCTAACGCATCAATCTGGTAGAGCACCGTGCGTATCTCCTCAGCATTGCCCTCTCCATCTACTGCAAAGTAGCTAAGCTGGGTATCCTCCGTTATCACTATCGATGCACTGTATAGGGATGAGTTCTGGGTAGGTGTTGTACCATCGGTGGTGTAGTAGATAGAACAACTCCCTCCTGCACTATCAAAACAGTGCAGTGAGACCTGCTGGGTAGTTTTGTAGCCCCCCTCAGAAAGCGAGGCAATGGTCCACGGCTTACTGGTATCAGCTAGAGTCAGTAGATCAAAAGGTGGTAATGAGTCACTCAATTCACCATCACTCGCTGTGATGGTTACTGCACGGGTGACACCAGCATCATCAATTGTTGGGTTCCCTGACAGAGCACCCGTACCTGTATTAAAACTAGCCCACTCTGGACGGTTTTTAATAGAGAAGCTGATACTATCCCCATCCACATTGTCAACCTGTGGTTGGAACCAGTACTGCTCACCCGGTTTAGCAATCATTGCTGGGGTACCGCTAACCACAGGGGGGTCATTGACTGCAGTGATCTGCACCTCAACAGAGACCATTGCAGAATAATCTTCTCCATCGTAAACCTTGAAGTAGAATTGATCAGTCCCGTTACTATTGAGGTGTGGGGTATAGATAAACTCACCCGACCCACCGTTGGTGATCTCTACACCTCCTTCCTGCCCATTGGCCACCAATTGGAAACGAATTGCGTCTCCATTCTGATCGGAGCCTTGAAGCTTGCCAGAAAAAGGAACCTCCTCTTCAGTTGAGAAGCTCAAACCACTCTCTGCTACCGGTGGTGTATTGGGCTCAGGTAACACCTCGATCACCACCTGTACTGTCTTACTCGTTGCCAAACCATCACTGACCTCAAAAGTTAGCAGGTCAAGTCCAGACCAATCTACATTGGGCTGATAGCTCCATCTTCCATCCTGCTGACTCAAAGTACCATTCATGGGATGAGAAACAATACTCAAGGTCAATGGATCCTCCTCTACATCCTCACCTCTCAGATTAAGATCAATGGAGGTATTGATATAGGTCGATAGATTATCATCGCCAATTGCAACGGGCACATCATTTACCGCATCCACCTCAATCAACGCCGTTGCAATATTGGATACATCTCGTCCATCACTCACCTGATAGGTAAATTGATCGCTACCATAGAAGTCTGCTGCAGGTGTATAGATAAACCTTGGCTCTGAACTACTTAACTGACGTAACTTGCCTCTGGAGGGGGCATCCACAATGGTGTAGGTGAGCAGATCACCATCAGCATCTGTTGCAGACATTTCCCCATCAAAGGAGATGTCTTCATAGGTATGGGTTGTAACAGGATTAGCCACAGGTGTCTGATTAGCTGCAACCACCTCAATGTGCATTTGTGCAGATGCCTCACTAAGTGAACCGGTTTCACTATAGGAGAGAGCATTGGTCACTACCTCACCAGAGGTCCCAACACTTCGATCCCATCCATGAAAGGTAACTATAGTCTCTCCTACAAAGCTACTCTCAGGAGAAAAACGCAACCGTATGGCAGGATCAGCCGCCAATAAAAGCGGATGAGCCGTATCGACCCCAGCTACATTATTCCAGCTCTCTCCCCCGTCTTGGGTAAACTGTAGATCTCCTGCACCTGTGCCAATGCCAGTGATTGCTATGCCCTCCAGAGAGATTCCATCCGGGTCAGTAAGTGCATCACCCAGAATCTCTATAATCGACACTCCATAATTATTTGATCCCCCTTGATCCAGTTCAAGATACGATAGTGTTCCGCTGCCATCCAGTATCGGTGCATCATTGACAGGACGGATAGTAATGAGCACCTCCGCCTCATTGGAGTGATGGGTGCCATCATTGATGGTAAATGTGAATCGATCCTC
>JABHIC010000115.1 GCA_018671205.1 Gammaproteobacteria bacterium | reverse complement strand
GCAGGCTGGCTCAGCTGGCTCATCCTGGCAGCCTGATCCTGATGATCAGTGACTTTCAACAGATCAGCATGGCCTCCGACGCCTCGCTACAGAGGCTCTCCCAACATAATGATCTGATCTGTGGCTTTCTCTATGACCCATTGGAGAAGGCACCCCCACCAAAGGGGCGCTATCCGGTAGGAGACCACCAGAGCAGCTGGACAATCAATACCGCAAACCCCCACTTAATCCAGCGCTGGCAAGCCGCCTTTCAGGAGCACCGCCAACAACTTCGCCAACGCTGTAAACGCAACAATATCCACTGGATGGAGATTGCCACCAGTGACCCACTCCCCCACAGCCTGCAGCTCGGGCTGCAACGACAGAGTCACGGGGGGCGATAATGGAGAATGATCCACTGGCCGCACTACAGCCGCTCCACCTCCCCCCTGATATCTCCTGGTGGCCACCCGCACCGGGTTGGTGGCTGCTGTTGCTGCTGCTCTTTCTGCTCTTGCGACTCTGGTGGCAACGGAGGAGACGCCACCAGCCACAACGTGCGGCACTGCGCCAACTGAGACAGTTACAACAGAGCGGACAGCCCCCTGCTGAGAAAGTGGCTACGCTTAATCTTCTTCTCAAGCGCTACCTCATCACTTCTCGGCCAAACCAGAGTGAGGCCGCGTTGAGTGGTGAGGCATGGCTCCGCTTCCTCGACCAACAGAGCCCCGCACGCGGTTTTCTGGAACAGAGTGGTCAACTGCTACTCTCCACACCCTACCGTCCGACCTCTCCCCACTCCCCCCTCTCCAGAGAGGTGATCGCCCCCCTGTTTCAGTTATCCCGACAGTGGATCAACCACAACCCCCCGGAGGCTCCGCGATAATGTTCCACTTTGCGTGGCCCTGGATCCTCCTTCTCGCCCCTCTTCCCTGGCTGGTACAGCGGTTACTATCTGTCGCCCCGGAGAATGGTGGGGGTGCCCTGTTTCTCCCTTTTGCGGCGACCCTCTCCCCGACAGATGAAATATCCGCACAGCGTGCTGTGAGTTGGTGGGCTCTGCTGCTCTGCTGGCTGCTACTCCTGCTCGCTGCCTCAAGACCACAGTGGCTGGGTGAGGCCGTTGCACTACCGGAGAGTGGACGCAATCTGATGCTGGCCATTGATGTCTCTGGAAGTATGGAGCAGGCTGATCTTGGTGCGGGGCAAGGGACACGGCTTGATGTGGTCAAGAAGGTGGCGGGGGATTTCATCCAGCGCCGCAAAGGGGACCGAATCGCACTCATTCTGTTTGGCTCTGAGGCCTACCTGCAGACCCCCTTTACCTTTGACCGAACAACGGTGAACCGTCTGCTACAGGAGGCAGTGATTGGCATTGCCGGTAAACAGACTGCCATTGGTGATGCCATCGGTATGGCACTGAAGAAGAGCCCTGCCACGGATCAGGAGCAGGTGCTTATTCTATTAACCGATGGTGCCAATAGTGCAGGTGCAGTAGACCCCGCCAAGGCGGCTGAACTGGCCGCACAGAGAGGGGTACGTATCCACACCATTGGGGTCGGTGGTAAACCACAGGCGGTACGCAGCCTGCTGGGTATCCGCATGGTCAATCCGGCACAAGAGCTGGATGAGGAGGTTCTCAAGGGGATCGCGGAAAAGACCGGGGGAGACTACTTCCGGGCCGATGACCTTGAGTCGCTGGAGGATATTTATCAACAACTGGACCAACTGGAACCTATCCAGGAGGGAGAGATAGTGGTTCGTCCCAGCGATGAACTCTACCCCTGGCCACTGGGGGCCGCACTAATCCTGAGCCTGCTACTGGCTCTCTGGGTTCTCCCCTGGAGGCTGAGATGAGTGAGTTCCACCTGCTGCGCCCCTACTGGTTGCTACTACTCGTTCCCGCACTCCTACTGTTGTGGCGGCTGACTCCGGGGCGACATGGAGGCTCTCCCTGGTCTCCGATCATTGATGCCTCGCTACTGGACAAACTCCAGATCACCCCATCCGTCAGCCACTCCCTGCTCCCCTATCGACTCCTCTCTGTCGGCTGGTTACTGGCGATTGTCGCTCTCGCGGGCCCCACCTGGGAGCGACAACCCACCCCTACCTGGCAGCAGGGTACCCCACTGGTCCTGATTCTTGACCTCTCTAGCTCGATGAACCAGACCACACTTCCCCCCTCCCGGCTGGAGCGGGCCCGTTTCAAGATTCTGGATCTGCTCAAACAGAGAAAAGAGGGGCGTACGGCACTGATCGTCTTCTCTGCAGAGCCTTTTCTGGTTACCCCACTGACCGATGATGTGGATACCATCCGCAACCTGCTCTCTGCCCTCAGCACGGAGATTCTCCCCACCGATGGCGACCGGGCGGCTCCGGCGCTACAGATGGGGGTGGAGCTTCTGGTTCAGAGTCAGGCGGGGAGTGGTGACCTGCTACTGCTGACGGATGGGGTGTTGGACATTGCCGATACCCTGACCACATCACACCAGCTACAGCAGAGGGGACACCGCCTCTCTCTGCTCTCTATCGGCAACCCTGAGACCATCCGCCAGAACCAGCCTCCGCTACAGAGTTTGGCCCAAACGGGTGGAGGCGTCTACGCCTCACTCTCCAGTGATGAGCGGGACATCCACCAACTGCTCCCCTCCATTGACCATACACAGGCGTTGAAACAGGCTCAGGAACAGACGGTGGAGCGTTGGGTTGAGGCGGGGGTGTGGCTACTTCTGCCGCTACTGTTGCTCGCCGCAACGGGTTTTCGACGTGGCTGGCTCACCGCCCTGTTGCTATTCATCCTCCCACCTCTCCCCCCCGCCCACGCCTTTGAGTGGGAAGATTTATGGCTACGCCAGGATCAACAGGCGAGTCAGACCCTCTCACAAGGGGATCATCAGGCCGCCGCGAGCCAGTTTGAACACCACGGCTGGAGAGGCAGTGCCCTCTATCAGGGGGGAGATTACGGTGCCGCAACGGAGGCCTTTTCCCTCTCTACGGCCCCGGATGCGCCCTACAATCGAGGCAATGCCCTGGCAAAATCTGACCATCTGGAGGAGGCGGTGGAGGCGTACCAACAGATGCTGCAACAGGAGCCGAACCACCGGGATGCGTTGAGTAATCTACAACTGGTTCAGCAGCTACTCCAACAGAAGAGGCAACAGCAGCAGCCGCAAAATGGTGAAGATGAGACCGCTGATGAGGAGACAGGCGAAGAGGAGACCGGTGATAAGGAGACCAGTGAAGAGAGTCAGGCGCAGCAGGGAGATACGACTGAACCGACGCCAGAGCAGCAGAGAGGGGATGAACCCACTCAAGATGCCCAGCAGCAAGAGGCTCGTCCAGAGTCCCCTCCAACCGATGCCATAACCGATGCAGAGGCTGCCCGCATAGAGGAGGATCAAGCAGAAGAGACTCCGGATGTTGAGGAGTCCTCCCAGGAAGAGGCATCCCCCCCCACCAGACAACCCTCCCCCGCTACTAAAACCTCAACCAGTGAGGAGGATATCGCCCTGAAGCAGTGGCTCAGACAGATTTCTGATGACCCCTCCGGACTACTACGCAGAAAATTTATGCTGCAACACCTGTTGAGAAAACAGGGGCAATAATAGATATAAGAATATGATTATTAGACCACTCCTCCTACTTCTACTCACGCTCATCCAGCCCCAGAGTCTGGCTGAATTCAGTGCTCAACTCGACCGTTATACTGTTCGTGATGGAGAGAGTGTGCAGCTCTCTCTTCAGGTTACAGGACAGCATAGTGGTCAGCCTGATATCACTCCACTGAAGCAGAATTTTGATATTCTTGCCACCCGCAGTGGTAGCCAGGTCAACATCATCAACGGTGCGGTCGATGCACGAACCACCTGGACGCTTACCCTCTCTCCCAGAGAGAGAGGCACAATCACCATCCCCTCCCTCTTCTTCAATGGGGAGCAGAGCCCACCGCTCACGCTGGAGGTTACGGAGGCCAGCACCGCACCCACAGCTGCGGGTGATCTACTCTTTATCGAGAGCCAGATCGACCGGGATACCCCCTATCTCCAGCAGATGGTGCACTACCGTGTAAGCCTCTTCTACCGGGCTCAATTAGCAGAGGGGCAGTTGAGCGATCCTCAACTCGACCATGCACTGATCCACCGTCTCGGGGAGGATCGTGAATATCAGAGCCAGCGTAACGGTGTAAACTACCAGGTCATCGAGCGGAACTATGCTCTGTTTCCCCAAAAGAGCGGTCCATTGACCATCCCGGCCCCCGTTCTCGATGCCAGGATTATCACCTCAACCCCCTCCAGAAATAGCCGCCACCCATTCGATAACTTCTTTAATAACCGACGCGCATCGACTCAGGCGGTGCGGGTTCGTGGCGAGCCGCAGACCTTTCAGGTTCGCCCCAGACCGGCCAGCCACCAGAACGGCCCGTGGCTACCTGCAGAGTCGGTGACTCTGAGCGAGCAGTGGCAAGGGGGGCTGGAGAGTGCCCAGGTGGGTGTCCCACTCAGTCGAACGATCACCCTGCAGGCCAACGCGGTAGCGGGCTCCCTGCTGCCTGAGTTGACCCCTGACCCGGCCGAGGGGTTCAAGCTCTATCCTGAACCAGCGCAACAGACATCCAAACTGGAGCAGCAGACTGTGGTGGGTACTCTACAGCGAAAAATAGCCTATATTCCAACTCAGGCAGGCAGTTTCACCCTGCCTCCGCTACAGCTGCGGTGGTGGAACAGTCAAACCGACCGCGCAGAGCGGGTCACGCTTCCGGCAAGAACCGTAAACGTAGCCCCTGCATCTGTGGATGCAGAGATGGATGTGGATGTGGAACCTGCGGCACCGATCCAGACAGAGGAGGCGACAACAACCGCTCCAGTGGATAAACCCTATACTCTCTGGCCCTGGATTGCACTGCTGTTTGCGCTGCTCTGGTTGGCTACTCTGGCAATCTGGTGGATAAAGAGTCGCTCACTACCACCTCATCACGCGGATCACCACACCTCAGTGTCAACCGAACAGCGCTGCAGGCATGCCAAAAAACAGTTTATTGCCGCCTGCAGAGCCGATGACCCTCAACTTACCCGCTCCACACTGTTGCAGTGGGCGGCCTGCCACTGGCCGAACACCCCCCCCACAGGGCTGGAGGCGCTGGCAAAAAAGCTGAACAATCCTGCCGTTGAGGAGCTGCTCAGCCAGCTTGACCAAAATCTCTATCAGCATGATCCGGCCAGATGGCGAGGTGAAATGCTGCTCAGAGCCCTTGACCAACTCCCTGACCCCGCTCCAACGATGGATGATGGGAACCTGCTAAAACCCCTCTATCCATAATCAGGATAGACCGCCTCATCGCCCAGTACCCCTTTCAAGCGTCGTAACAGTGACTCCCCGGGAAGCACCTGCCATGCCTTCCCCAGGTCGATCTGAGCCACCAGACCCGGCTGCCGATAGTGGATACGGATCGGACAGTGCCCCTCACAGAAGGGGCTCAACTGGTTAGATAGCTCCTGAATCCCACTGCCCGACAACTGTCCCTTATCGAGCCGAAGAACCAGTCGCTTCATATAGACCGCTCTGGCCCCATCCAGACTCCATAGCTCCTCTATGTTCATCCGTAACCCACCACTGTAGTCATCCTCTGAGACCGTGCCCCGTACCACTAAAATGGCATCTTTCTCCAGCAGATGACGATACTTCTCATAGCTCTCTGCAAACAGGGTCATCTCGATGCGCCCGGTTCGGTCATCCAGCATCAAAATGGCCAATGGCTTACCGCTACGGGTCTTGACGACCCGCATAGAGATCATCAGCCCCGCCAGAGTCACCAACTTGTCCCGATCCGGGCTTAGACGGTTCATCCGTTGGCTGATCATATGGCTCAACTCCTCCTCATACTGATCAATCGGGTGTCCGGTCAGATAGAGCCCCAGGGTATCCCGCTCTCCGATTAATCGTCCATCTTCACTCCACGGCTTAGCCTGCTGGTAACTGATCGCTACGGCCGTATCCGGTTCCTCCGCCGAACCAAACAGATCCCCCTGCCCCCGTTCCCGATCACGGACATACTGCTCCGCCGCCCGCATCGCAGAGGGCAGACTCTCTGCCAGGGTTGAACGCCCCTCCCAACTGGGCTGAGCGGGCTTATTGGGCGCGATCTCGTCCAGTGCCCCGGCCCGAATCAGTGACTCCAGCACCCGTTTATTGGCCTTACGCAGATCTACCCGGCGACAAAACTCAAACAGGTCATGGTAGGGGCCTGCGTGAACCCGTTCCTCAATAATTCCAGAAATGGCCGCCTCTCCCACCCCTTTGATCGCCCCCAGTCCATAGACCACATCACCCTCCTGTGCGGATGCTGCAGTGGTCTCACGATGCGTTACCCTGAAGCGATAGTGGCTATGATTAATACTGGGTGGATAGACCTTCAGTTTCATCTCCCGGCACTCCTCAATCAGGGTAACTACCTTGTCGGTATTCTCCATGTCCGCAGAGAGTACAGCCGCCATAAACGGGGCGGGGTAGTGTGCCTTGAGCCATGCGGTCTGATAGGAGACCAGTGCATAGGCCGCAGAGTGTGATTTATTAAAACCATAACCGGCAAATTTCTCTACCAAGTCAAAGATCTTCATCGCCAGCGTGGCATCCACCCCACTCTTTTTCGCCCCCTCCGCAAAGACAGAGCGCTGTTTGGCCATCTCCTCTGGCTTCTTTTTCCCCATCGCCCGACGCAACATATCGGCTCCACCCAGCGAGTAACCTGCCAGCACCTGAGCAATCTGCATCACCTGCTCCTGGTAGAGAATGACCCCATAGGTGGGTTCCAGAATGGGCTTCAGGGAGTCATGCTGATATTTCGCATCGGGAAAGGAGAGTGGCTCTCGACCATGTTTCCGATCAATAAAATTATCGACCATTCCCGACTCCAGCGGTCCTGGCCGATAGAGCGCCACCAGGGCCACAATATCCTCAAAGGAGTCGGGTTTCAGTTTGGCGATCAACTCCTTCATCCCGGAGGACTCTAGCTGAAAAATTGCGGTGGTCTGGCTCGCCTGGAGCAGGGCAAAGGTCTGCTTATCATTCAGATCAATCTTCTCGATCAGCAGCGGCGGCAGACCCTCGACCTGACGCTGCGGATTGATCATCTTCACGGCCCAATCGATGATCGTAAGGGTACGCAGTCCGAGAAAGTCAAACTTAACCAGCCCAACCGCCTCCACATCATCCTTATCAAATTGGGTCACCAACCCCGAACCACTCTCTTCACAGTAGATCGGGGTAAAGTCGTTCAGGTCAGAGGGAGAGATGACCACCCCTCCGGCATGTTTGCCTGCATTGCGTGCCACCCCTTCCAGAGAACGGGCCAGGTCAATCAACTCTTTGACCTCCTCATCCTCGTCATAGCGCTCCTTCAGCTCTTCTGACTCCACCAACGCCTTGTCGAGCGTCATTTTCAAGTCAAACGGAATCAGCTTGGCGATCCGATCCACCATGCCATAGGGGTGTCCCTGTATTCGACCCACATCACGCACCACCCCCTTGGCATTCATCCGCCCATAGGTGATGATCTGTGAGACACGATCTCTGCCGTAGGTATCGGCCACATGATCAATGACCTCATCCCGCCTCTCCATACAGAAATCGACATCAAAATCGGGCATGGAGACCCGTTCTGGATTGAGGAAACGCTCAAACAGTAACTCATACTCCAGTGGATCGAGGTCGGTAATCTTCAGCGCATAGGCCACCAGTGAACCCGCACCGGAGCCACGCCCCGGCCCCACCGGAATGTCATGCTCCTTCGACCAACGGATAAACTCTGCAACAATCAGAAAGTATCCGGGAAAGCCCATCCCGCTGATCACCTCCAGTTCGAGCCTCAACCGTTCGTCATAGGGGGGACGTTTTTCAATGATCTGATCCGCATGTTCAAAGCGCTGTAGCAGACGCTCCTCCAGCCCCTGTTCGGACTCCTGCTGGAAAAACTGTTCCATCGTCAGTCCGGCTGGAATCGGGAAGTCGGGCAGGTAGTTCTTACCCAGAGAGAGCATCACATTACAGCGGCGGGCAATCTCAACACTGTTCTCCAGCGCCTCAGGAATATCCTCAAACAGCTGTTCCATCTCCTCCGCACTACGCAGGTACTGCTGGGGGCTGAAATTTTTGGGCCGGCGTGGGTCATCCAACACCCGCCCCTCATGGATACAGACCCGCGCCTCGTGGGCATCAAACTCATCTACCTGTAGGAAATGGACATCGTTGGTGGCCACCACCGGAAGCTGATAGTGCTCCGCAAGAGCCACGGCGGCATGGTTCCAGTTCTCATCTCCCTGCCGTTCGGTACGTTGCAACTCAAGATAGAAACGGTCTGGAAAGAGCGTCACCCAATGCTCTAGCCGTGCCTCGGCCTGCCCCTGGTCCTCTGCAATCAATGCCTGCCCGACATCCCCACTACGCCCTCCTGAGAGGGCAATCACCCCCTCTGTTGCCCCCTCAAGCCACTCTCGTTCCAGTTGAGGAACACCACGATGCTGTCCTTCAATATAAGAGCGAGAGACCAGGCTCTTGATGTTTTTAAAACCTTGCTCATTCTGTGCCAGCAGCACCAAGCGAGACTCCGCGCCTCTCTCTTCTTGTGGACGGATACGCATCTCAACACCAAAAACAGGCTTGATGCCCGCTGCGGTTGCTGCCCGGTAAAATTTAACTACCGCAAAGAGGTTGCCTAAATCAGTAACCGCCACGGCACTCATCGCAGCCGCCTGAAGGCTTTTCATCAACGGTGCAATCCGAACCAATCCATTTTCCATGGAGTATTCGGTATGAAGTCTGAGGTGGACAAAGGACATAGTAGCGACGAATTTTATCCTGTTCCCCACCTCACAGGGAGGGGCGGTGAATGCCCCTCCCCCCCTGCAAGAACTGCTATTGAGACAACTCTGGATAGTTCCCGAAAATCACATCTGGGAAGTTATGGCTCTGCTGTTGAGCCGTATCCGTGACCCGAAGGTTAAACTGCGACGGGGCATCTCCCCAAAGCGCATCCAGTGTGGCGGTACCAAAAACACCTCTCTGGAAGGTATAGGTCATGGAGAAGACACGATCCCCATTATTCAATACACCGGCCTCATTCATCGCCATCGCAAATCCACCCTGGTTCTGACTGAGTGAGACGGTATCGATGGGTAGGGCTCCACTCCTTACCACTGCAATCACATCAAAACGGGTATCCGCAAAGTCAATTTGTGACGGGGTAAAACCGGCCATCACAATCTGGGGAGCCAACCTCTTGGTGCCGATATAGTCGATGGCAACCTCGGACCGTACACTCGCCTGTTGTGCCGGGAAGTTTCCGAACTGTAACTCAGGAAATTGATGCGACTGTTGCTGACCAATATCATAAGCAATAATATTAAATTGCCCCTCCCCATTTCCCCATGCATTAGTCATGGTATAGGTACCAAATGCACCGCGGGCAAAGGTATAGGTCATTTTGTAGATCTCATCTCCATTCTTGAGGATACCCGCATCTTTCATCTCGATCGCAAAGCCTGAGTTTGAGACTCGGAAACTCACTCGGTCCAGCGCTAAAATTCCGGGGCGAACCATCGCAATAACATCCAGTGTCGTATCCCCAAGATCAACGATTGTCGGTGAGATACCCGCAGCAATCACCTGTGGTGCCAGTCGTGCGGTTGCATTGTAGTAGGTTGCACTCTCTGCCAACACGGTCACAGTGACACTAAATGAGTTGCCGAATACATCACTCACCACAACCGTTGTGGTCCCTACAGCGACTCCGGTAACCAATCCGGCATCATTCACCGTCGCTACCGTCTCATCCGAGGAGCTGTAGGAGGAGATAAATCCGGTATTAACACCAATTCCGCCCTCACCACCGACCTGAACCGTCAGTGTGTCAGAGACCTGAAGGTTATTACCCACAACACCAGAGAAGGTATAGAGTGCTGTATTCGATGCAAGATCAACCACATTAACCACGATCGATAGCTCCATACCATCATCTAGTCCGCTCAGCACCGTAATCCTGGGTGCTGTATCGGTACAACGCCCCGCACTATCCGATGACAAGCAGTCATAGCTGGTCCCTACTGCAGCGCCATCTATGGTCATTGAGATCAGTTCCGAATAGTTGATCCCCAGATTATCACTGATCTGCAGGGTGACTTTTCCGGTTGACTTATCAATCGAGGTAATCGATGCGGTGGGATCAATATCATCATTCAGTGACTCAACCAAGACCTCACTTGTGGTCGTCGTAGAGCCAACACCATCACTAACCGTCAATGAGATATCGAACCGACCTGCTGTTGAGAAGGTCATCTCTGCGGTACGACCACTCGCCTGATGCCCCCCCGTTGAACTCCACTGATAGGAGGTAATTCCGTTACCCGAGGCGCTGCTAGCGGTTACAACCACCCCTTCACGAGTCACTGAGTGGTCAGAAACCAACTCTGCGGTAATGGTATCTCCAGAGACCGTTACCGACTCATTCATCACCCCGGTAAATTGCTGAACCAGGCTTCCCGACCCATCATAGATTTTGATGTAATCGTAGAAGGCCTCCGTCTCACCCACAAGGGTAACCACCATTTCAGATGCACCGGAGACACTCAATATCTCCTGACGGCTCTCATTATTCGTGTAGGGGCCGGTATTCCAGCTTGCCGAAGAGGATGCCGTACCTGCTGACCCCGCCTCATGCGAGGCTGAACCATCCAGTTGTACGGTCAGCGGGGTTGCGCCCGATTCCGGACTCATTGTGAACTGCGCAATGGGTGGATCATAGGTTGTAGTCACCTGTTGGGTCAGGCTGTTACTCTGACCATTACTGTCGATTACCGTCAGGGTGACATCATAGGTTCCGGCAGACTCAAAAAGCAGTGATGCGCTCTGCCCTGTTGCCATCTGTCCATCAGAGGATGACCAGCTGTAGCTTGATATACCATTCGCACCATCTCCCTGTACGGTGATGGTCACCCCGTTTCTGGTTACGGATGAGTCGCTGGTTAAGCGCGCAGTAATGGAGTCTCCCGCAACCGTAAAGGTATCACTGATACTCCCATGGTAACGTTGTAGCTGCGTACCATTACTATCATAAACATAAAAGTAGTCAAAACTTCTCTCCGTCTCACCCACCACAGTAACCGTCAGCGAGCTGGCTCCGGGAATGGTTAATAGCTGACTTCTATTCTCACTGTTAGAATATCGACCCGTAGCCCAGCTATCCTCCTCTGCCACACTACCTCCACCTGCAGTCGAGGCTGCACCATCCACCTCAACCGTCAGAGGGACACTTCCCTCGGTTGGGGAGAGTGAGAAGTCCGCAATCGGCTGGCCATACTGAACCAGAACACTTTGAGAGGTCGTATCCGTTAGCCCCGTTGCGTCGGTAACCAGCAAGGTGATGGTAAAGGTACCATCCTGAGTAAAGAGGAAATCGGCTGTCGGACCGGTCGCTGTCCTGCCATCAGAGAGTGTCCAGAGATAGTGGCTAATCAGGCCATCAGTATCGGTTGAACCACTCCCATCCACAGCAACCGTTAATGGTACAAACCCCTCGGTCACACTGAGGGACATATTGGCCACAGGAGGTTGTAGCACAACAAACGAGCTATTTAGTTGGTAACCACCGATTGCGGTACTGCTATATGCCCTAACCCGAACATAGTAGCTTCCTGCAGCGGGGATGCTGTAGGTATAACTGAAATTGGTGCCGACCCCGCCATCATCATTGGAGGCCAACCGGCCACCGCTCTCATCGTAGAGATAGCCATAGGTGTCCATACTCCCGGTTGTAGAGACGGTTAACTCACCCGCAGCACCCAGCTCCAGACGGAAATAGTCATTATCTCCCCCCGCCTCTATCACTCCAGACAGGTCACCATTTTCACTGATCAGGGCTGCAGAAGCCTGATCATTCCCATAATCATCTGTCGCAACCTCTTCAAACTGGTTGATTACGGTATAGCTACCCGTTGTTGTCTCACTGGAGGCAAGAATCTGAACATAGTAACTCCCCGCTGAAGGGATCGCATAACTGTAACTGAAGTTGGCGTTACTCCCTCCATCATTATCGGTTGTAAGGTGCTCCCCATTCGCATCATACAGATAGCCAAAAGTATCCAGGTTACTTTCAGAGTAGACGGTCAACTCACCTTCAGCCTCCAGCTCGATACGGAAATAGTCACTATCTCCACCCACCTCAATAGAGCCGGTCACAGAGCTATTGACGCTCAATGTACCCGCTGAGGAGAGATCATTACCGTAGTCATCACTCACCATCTCGAAGTTGTTCACCAGGGTGTAGCTACCTGTTCGGGTAGAACTATACGCGCGAATCTGAATGTAGTAGGTTCCCCCGGCAGGGATCGAGTAGCTGTAGCTAAAGTTGGTACTGGAACCCCCATCATCATTGGAGGCCAGTTGATCACCATCCTCATCGTAGAGATAACCATAGGTATCCATGCTACCTTCCGAGTAGACCGTCAACTCACCTGCGGCAGCCAGATCAAGACGGTGGTAGTCAACATCCCCACCCGTTTCAATAGAACCCGCCAATGAGCTGTTGACCGCCAGCACACCGGCTGTTGAGCGATCGTTACCGTAGTCGTCCAGTACAGTCTCTGAATCCACTGTAGTAGAGGTTTCAGCAAAAGTGTTCACCACCGTATAGCCGCCTGTTCTGGTATCACTATAGGCACGAACCTTAACGTAGAATGTGCCTGCTGAATGGACCGTGTAGTTATAGCTAAAGTTGGTGCTGGTCCCCCCATCATCATTGGAGGCCAACCGATCACCATTCTCATCGTAGAGATAGCCATAGGTGTCCATGCTACCCTCCGAATAGACCGTCAACTCACCTGCGGCTGTCAGATCCAGGCGAAAAT
>JABHIC010000114.1 GCA_018671205.1 Gammaproteobacteria bacterium | reverse complement strand
TCATCATGGCAGGCCACGGTGTTGAGTGGAATTCCCAGTCGGGCCGCCATGTGGGTGATGAAGCGGGTTTTCCCGCAGCCGGTTGGCCCCTTGATGAGTACCGGAAGCTGACTGTTGAAGGCGTACTCAAACAGCTCAACTTCGTTGCCGTGGGGTTGGTAATAGGGAAGTGAGGGGGCCATACGTGGGTCTCCAGGTGAATGATCGGTTCAGTCGTTAATCGGCTAAGCCGCGATGGCGATAGCAATGGCGCTCAAGACCAGTAGTAACCAGATTGTGGGTATCCATTTTAGTCGGGTGTTGGCGTACCTCATCTCCATAAAGTAGCTGATCACAAGCTGGCTCTTGATCAGTGCCGCACTCAACAGGATCGTCAGCGCCAGAGTGCCACTCATTCCCCTCTCTCCCATGATGTAACCGACCACGGTTAGGATGATCAGAATCGCCCAAATGAAAAATACGCGCTTTGTCTCACTCATGTTGGTCTCTCCCTATCGTATCAGGTAGATCAGCGGAAAGAGGATGATCCAGACCAGGTCCACCATGTGCCAGTAAGAGGCACCCGTCTCCACCCCCGTGGTTTCGTGCGCACTATATTTCCCCTTGCGCATATTGATCAGTACCACACTCAGGATCACCATGCCGAGAACGACGTGGAGAAAGTGGAAGAAGGTGAGGGAGAGGTAGAACATATAGAAGGTATTGGTGCTCAGGGTGATCCCCTCTACCGATTTTGTGTAGAACTCAAAGATCTTGATAGCCAAAAATAGCCCACCCATCACCAGGGCACCACCCAGCCAGCGGGCAGAGAGCAGTTCTCTGCCTGCTTTGATGGCATGAACCGCATTGACCACGAACCAACTGCTGGTGATCAGCGCTACGGTGTTGGCCATTCCGGCAGTACGGTTCAGCAGTTGTTGGGACTCATTAAATAGCTCAACATGGTTGCTGCGGGTGACCGCATAGGAGATGAAAAAAATCGCAAAAACCATCAGTTCTGCATAGATAAAGATCCAGATGGCAAAGTCACCGGGCAGCTTTTTTTGAATCGTTTCGGTCATAGGTGAAATTATTGAGAAGAGCCGCCAGCAGGTAGGGTGAAAAGTGGTACATGATACAAGGTCTATCTTCTTCTCGGAAGTCTATAGGGCCCCTATAAAAACAGTAATTTTTCTGTGAGTGCAAAAGTACCGCACGGATAGCCGCAGTGTAGATGCGAGCAGATGAGGATTTGATTGCTGAGCTGACGCAGCAATCACTGAAAAACTGTACTAGATCACTTCAGGCTTTACGGCCTCAATGTTTTTTTAGTCCAAGGTCGTAATCGGTGATTTATGTAACCACAGCAAACGACCTTGGAATGTGTCGGTTATCGGCCAGAGTTTCCTCTACCGCCGCTGTTACCCGAGTTACCCGAATTACCTGAATTGCCGCTGTTACCACCGCTGTTTGCTGCCGCCGTATCATCAGTGGTAGTTGTGTCATCAGCAGTAGCGGTATCATCAGTAGTCGCTGTGTCAACGGTGGTAGCAGTGTCATCCGTAGTAGAATCACTGGATGTAGTGGTATCTGTACCTGAGTCATCACTATCATCAGAACCTCTATTGCTATTTGAGTTGCCACCTCTATTGCTGTTGGCGTTAGAGTTTCCTCTACCGGGACCAGCAGTTTCGCTAGCACTTACATACTCACCATCACCTTCTTCTGCCGTATCTTCAGCACCGATTAACTCAGAGCCAATATTGTCACGAAGAATCCTGACCCGCCAGTTCATTGAATTACCACGCTGAGACATTTCTACCTGATACAAAACGTCATCTACGAACACACAAGGCAGGTACATTGTGCCAGCGTTCAAGTCTGCAATTACTTCACAGCCTGTCAATGTGTTTGTTGTATCGTCAGTGGTGGTAGTGGCATCTGTGGCGCTATCATCTGTAGTGGTGGTGTCATCATCTGTAGTAGTGCTGTCATCATCACCATTACCTAAATAGATAGTACCGTTGCCAGTATCTGCAGTAGAATTATCATTAACAGTGCTGTCACCTAAATCAACAGTGCCACTGCCACTGTCTACAGTAGCATTGTCAGAGTTATCTCCCTCTTCCGCAAAGGCTACACCTGAAAAGCTGACTATCGTAGTCAACAGTATTGCTTTAATTAAGTACATTGCTCTCTCCTGAAAATATGGTTGCTCTATCTGTTCAGAGTAGGCACTCTCTATGTGCTAGCTGATGGCCCCTAGTATCTAAAGACTAGCACGATATTGAGAAATGTATAGCCGCTATCGAGGCTACCCCACCTGAAAGGGGGGTATTCCATTGTGCTCGCCATTTGGGAGGGGAGCAGGTGTTAGTATTGCTGGGCTCGGTTATAGAAAACGTCGATTTCCACATTCACTACAGATCCATCCACCAACTCTCTGGTTCAGTAGTGTCCAAATCGCTAGAATAATTAACCAGACTCCCCACGTGACGGCTATAAGAACCAGGTGAACCAGGAGCATAACAAGCCCGGTTTTATTTGTGTTTCTCTGATGGGTGGTTTTCATTTCGCATTTTCTGCAATGCTTTAATGTTTCTTCAATTGCTTTCATGATTTTATTTCTCAACTCTGATTAAAGGCTTTTACGGCTTAATCCTTCAGCTCCTTCTAGATGTTCACGCGATGTTTGATCATCGGGACATTGTGCAGCACGTTAGCCATCGACGATGGCGTGGGGAATCATTGATGTTGGTTTCAGCATCGATTTGATACGGTTGAAATCTTTGATCGGCACCGACACAAAAAATTGGTGTCCAGTTTAGTAAGTGCACTCATCTCTATTTTTTAGCTGTTTTTTCGCTTTGGGCTACCACTCGATTGCTTTCATGGCTGCATCTATAATATAACATCTCAAGTTTCGGAGTTCATTTCTTGCACAAACCTAACGATAACAGCATGATTTATAACGACTAGAAGCCTCTGGAATGGTATAATAATGTGATTCTTG
>JABHIC010000113.1 GCA_018671205.1 Gammaproteobacteria bacterium | reverse complement strand
CCAGGGTACAGACAGAGACCGCACGAGCCACCCTGATCATGCAGCCGGGCACCCCTGCCCAGATCACCGAACGCCATATCCGGAAGATGGTAACGGCCGCAGAGACGCTACAAGATAAATACAACGATCCGCAAAGTGGGACATCTGCCGTACGCAATATCCTGCTCAGTGTGGGCTGGAAAGCAGGCAATATGCATAACCGGGGTGCGGGGGGGCGTTCAGAAGTGGGGCAGGTCAGTCTGGAGCTCGTCCCCCCGGAAGAGCGCACCATTGATATCACCACCAAGGCACTGGTCAAACAGTGGCGCAGTGCCATCGGTGCCATTCCGGGGGCAGAAGAGCTCAATTTTCGTGCCGAGATTGGTCGTGGTGGTGACCCGATCGACATTCAGCTGACCGGCAACCACTTTCCTCTGCTGGGAGAAGCGGCGGCACGGGTGCGACAACGGCTGGCAGAGTATCCCGAGCTATTTGATATCCAGGATGATTTTGAGAAGGGCAAACCTGAAATCCAGATCACCCTCAAACCAGAGGCGTTTCACCTCGGCATCTCTACCCAGGAGCTGGGTCAACAGATTCGCCAGGCTTTTTTCGGTGCGGAGGTACAGCGTATCCAGCGGGGCAGAGATGATGTCCGGGTAATGGTACGCTACCCAAAATCACAGCGCAGCTCTCTTGAGACCCTGGAGACCATGCGCATAAAAACGGCCGGGGGGTTAGAGATCCCCATCGGTAATATTGCCCACTTTACCCACGGCCGATCTTTTTCCGAGATCAGCCGCATTGACCGCAAGCGGGCCATTCATGTCACTGCGGATCTCGATAAGAAGAAGGTCGATACCAATCAGATCCGCCGTGACCTGGAGCCCTTCCTGAAGAGCCTCGAACAGGAGTACCCCGGACTTAACAGTAGTTTTGAAGGGGAGCTACGTGAGCAGCAGCGCTCCTTCGGTAGCCTCTTCTACGGAACACTGCTTGCCTTTGCCGCGATTTATGCCCTACTGGCGATCCCGTTACGCTCCTGGAGTCAGCCCATTCTGGTCATGCTGGTGATCCCATTCAGTATTGTCGGGGCACTACTGGGCCATTTTGCACTGGGGATGAATCTCAGCCTGATCAGTATTATGGGCATGCTCGCACTAGCCGGTGTTGTGGTCAACGACAGCCTCATTCTGGTCGAGTGGATCAACCGCAAAATCAATGACGGAATCAGCCTGCAGCAGGCGGTTAGCAACGCCGGTGTAGCCCGCTTCCGACCCATCCTGTTAACCTCACTGACCACCTTTTTTGGATTGACCCCCCTGATTCTGGAGAAGAGCACCCAGGCACAGTTCCTGATACCGATGGCCGTCTCACTGGGGTTCGGCATCCTCTATGCCACACTGATCAGCCTACTGCTGATTCCGGCCGGATACCTGATTCTCAAAGACCTCCATCGACTGCTTCATCTGCATAAATAGCTCTTTTGATGACCGACTCAGGGGGTGATTTGTGAAGATTCAGGGGTAAACTCAATTGTTACTTTGAAATTACCAAACTAATAAGGCTATACTTGAGCCCAATACACCACACAGATAAATGGTGTACCTTTTGTTGACCCAACCAGCGAGAACCAATAATAATGAAAACGCTACTTTTATCTCTAGCCACACTACTCTTCCCGGCACTCGGCTGGGCCTCTGGAGGCGGAGGTGGAGAGACCCTGGACCTGACCACACATACCGTCGGTATTCTCTCCCTTCTTGTCTTCGTTACGGCCTACGCCTTTGTGATGGCCGAAGAGGTGACGCATCTGCGGAAATCGAAACCCGTACTACTGGCTGCGGGCATCATCTGGGCGATGATTGCGGTAGTCTACGCCTCTCATGGCATGCCCCATGCCGCAGAGGTGGCCATTCGCCATAACTTCCTGGAATTTGCTGAATTGATGCTCTTCCTGCTGGTGGCGATGACCTACATCAATGCGATGGAGGAGCGTAGAGTCTTTGATACTCTCCGTTCCTGGTTGGTCAGCAAAGGGTTTGGCTTCCGCCAACTCTTCTGGATGACCGGTATTCTTGCCTTCTTCATCTCACCGATTGCGGATAACCTCACCACCGCCCTGCTGATGTGCGCGGTGGTTCTGGCAGTGGGAGGAGACAATGACCGTTTTATTCTGCTAGCCTGTATCAACATTGTGGTTGCCGCCAATGCCGGGGGGGCATTCAGCCCATTCGGTGATATCACCACCCTGATGGTGTGGCAGAAGGGGATTCTCGACTTCAGCACATTCTTTGCCCTCTTCATCCCCTCTGTGGTCAACTTTGTGATTCCTGCATCCATCATGCACTTCTCTATCCCCGATGAGCAACCTACCGCCAATGAGGAGATGGTGGTTATGAAACGGGGAGCTCGACGCATCATCCTGCTCTTCCTCGCAACCATTGCTACTGCTGTGAGCTACCACAACTTTCTCCACCTACCGCCGGTGATCGGGATGATGACGGGGCTTGCCTATCTACAGTTCTTCGGCTACTACCTGAAAAAGACCTATAATAAAGACGTTATGGATAGTGGAGAACATGCGGACCGGATGGATCCAGCCCTCCCTTTCGATATTTTCAACAAGGTGGCACGTGCCGAGTGGGATACCCTGCTCTTCTTCTACGGTGTCGTACTGGCGGTCGGCGGTCTTGGCTTTATCGGCTATCTCTCACTCACCTCTGAGGTAATGTATACCGACTGGGGGGCGACCAATGCCAACATCATGGTGGGGATACTCTCTGCCATCGTGGATAACATCCCGGTAATGTTTGCGGTACTCACCATGATGCCCGATATGTCGGCAGGGCAGTGGCTACTGGTTACTCTCACCGCAGGGGTGGGCGGCAGTATGTTCTCCATTGGCTCTGCTGCGGGGGTGGCTCTGATGGGCCAGGCCCGGGGCAAATACACCTTTGGTGGCCATCTGCGCTGGACCCCGGTCATTGCACTCGGCTATGGAGCCAGTATCTGGGTTCACATGCTGGTGAATGAGTACTACTTCTCTATTCCCGCAGTAGGTGGTTGATACGCCTCACCCGCCATAACAGAAAAGGCCCCTGATATTTAGGGGCCTTTTTTGTTGTCGGGGAATGATTGAAACATTCGTTTATGCTAATATTTCCCGTTTTCAGCACCAAACAATCTAACCAAGACCCAATATGCCCCTACTTACTCTACTCCTGCTAACCCCCATATTTGGAGCAGGGTGGATTTTGGTTCAGCGGGGCTCCTACCAGCGGCACTCTGCCATCCTCTTTTCCGCGGCCACACTGCTGATTGCCGTAGGGATTCTGCTCCAGTTCGACCCCCACAACACGACCCTGCAGTTCTCTGAGTCGGTGGTCTGGAATGCCCGTATGGGCACCTCCTATGCGGTAGGTATAGATGGTATCGCCCTCGCTATGGTGCTGCTCGCCACACTGCTCGTTTTCGTTGCAATTCTTGCATCTGGGGCTATTCAGGAGCGCTCACGCAGCTACTATGCGCTGATTCTGTTTCTTGAATCAGCAATGATCGGGGTCTTTATCGCCCAGGACTGGGCGCTCTTTTATGTCTTCTGGGAGATGACCCTGATCCCCCTCTTCTTTCTGATCGACCGCTGGGGTGGACAGCGCCGAAGTATGGCCGCGCTCAATTTTGTCCTCTACACCATGGGCGGGTCAGTCTTTATGCTGATCAGCCTGTTAGTACTATTTGATGCCATGCCGGACCACTCCTTCTCCATGATCGCTATGGCAGAGACGGCCCGCTCCCTGCCCCCCTCCACCCAGCTTTTCCTCTTTCTCGGCTTTCTGCTAGGCTTTGGGGTCAAGATGCCCATCTTCCCTCTTCACGGCTGGCTGCCACTGGCCCATGTCGAGGCCCCTGCACCGATCAGCATTCTACTTTCTGGTATCTTGCTAAAGATGGGAGCCTATGGGCTGATTCGTGCCGCCTCCATCCTCCCGGATGCAGTCATCCAGCTACAGACCCCGCTGATGGTACTGGCCCTATTGGGGTTAATCTACGGTGGACTGCTGGCGTGGCGGCAGAGTGACCTCAAGGCGATGGTTGCCTACTCCTCGGTCAGCCATATGGGGGTCGTACTGTTTGGTATCAGCACCTTCAATATTGCCGGTTTAACCGGTGCCGTATTTCAGATGGTCGCCCACGGTCTGGTTGCGGGTGCCCTGTTCCTGCTGATTGGGTTACTCTACCAGCGTACCCATACCCGCAACATCAATGACTACCGATCACTGATCCGCCACACGCCCCGCTTTGCCCTGTTCACCTCTCTGGCTCTGTTTGGTGCCATCGGGATACCCGGTACCGCTGGATTCATTGCTGAGTTTCATGCCATTGTGGGGGGCTTTGAGAGGTGGGGCTGGATCACCATCTTCCTCAGTCTGGGGGTAATGATCAGTGCCTCCTATGCGCTACGTACTATCGGGGTACTCTTTACCGGCCCCTCCAGCAACCGCATGGCGCAAATTCAGGATCTTAATAAGAGTGAATTTAGTGGTGCAGCGCTACTGATTTTCTTAATGTTATGGCTTGGCCTCTTCCCTGCACAGACACTGGAGTTGCTGAATCTCTCTATCCAGCAGATTAACCCGGTGGTTGAACTGCACACCTCACTGCTTACTGCCGTAGAGCCGACCGCCTCTTTGGGAGCATCCTCACCATGAGCAACCGCTTCTCCTCAAACCGCCCCAGCGAGCAGGCGCTCCGGCAGTCCATTGTGGATGCCATTCCCCACTTTGAACATATCCTGCCCGGTCAGGCCCCGATCAAGGACTTTGTCCACCACAACACCCTCCACGGTTATCAGCATCTCCCTTTTGTTGAGGCACTAAAACAGTCCAGTATACGAACCGGCTCCCGTGGTTATGAGGAGGAGGCACAGTACCGAAAGTACTTCGCTCAGGGGCGAATCAACCAGGAGGATCTGGAAGCGGTTCTGCAACAGAGTGGCCGAAACGACCCTGAACTGGAGATTGATCAACCCCTGTTTCAGATTAGCAATACCACCATTGACCAGAGGACGGTCTATCTACAGGCGATGATCCACCCACTCAAATCAGTCACTGCCTGCCAGTTAGCGTGGGAGATTGAGGAGAATGGTGCGTTGGAACATTTCCAGCAGGATCTCTCTGAGAGCGCCAAAAACCGACTATTACAGAACCACACGAGTGAGCAAGAGGCCATTTCCGAACTCTGGTCTGCCATTCTGGAGAAGATGTCACTGCACCATTTTGCCGTTCACCCGGAGAGCCTGCTCGACCTCTCTCCCGAGCTTGCGGAACAGCTCTCCCTGCAACAGCAGAGCGGGGGTGAGGGGAGTGAACGATCTCATACCATGACCCAAAAGGAGTCTATCCAGCTCTATGACCAGCTGGTTGATCAGGTCGGCAGAGAGACCACACTACGTGACCTGATCAAAAGCCTGACCGGGAGAGACATTCTCAACAATGTCCGCCCACTGTTAATCCAGCAGATCGCCAACTATCTGGATCAGGGGATGTCTGCATGGCATAGCACACAGCAGACCAAGGGGTTTTATCAGGTTTGGCGACAGAGTGCTCTGCTCGATAGCGGCTGGATTTTTGATGACCTGCCCGAATGGAAAGATGAGCTGGAGATCCTGCCAGATGATCCACTCGACACCATTGTGGTTGAGCTGCGCCGACTGGGGCTCGACGCCTCACGCTGGGTCCACTATCTGGAGCAGCTCGCCCTGGAGATCCCCGGCTGGTCAGGAATGTTCCTCTGGCGCCACCTCCACCCCGGTTACGAGGCACTGACTCCAAACCGGGTAGAGATGATTGACTATCTTGCGGTCCGACTGGTGATGGAACGGCTATTTGCCCAGCGGGTCTGTCGGGAGGAGTGGCAACTGGAGGTGAGTCTGGATGTACTACGCTGGTATTTCCATCGTCGTAGCTCTGAGTTTTATGTCCGCTACTACCTGTTTAACCACAAGTTACCGGAATATCTGGTGACCCATGCCCGCTCTCTGGTAGAGAGAGCCCCTGTTTTGCATGCGGTCTACCAACAGTGGAAGGAGCTGGCGGACATCATCTGGACCTGGAAACAGAGTGCCAACAGTGATCAGGGGGAGGGGTTCAGTATCTATCGTAGTGGTTGGCGCTTTTTTCGCCTCGCACAACACCTCGGTATCCGTGGCGCTGAGGTTCGTGCCCTGAAGAGTAGTCAACTGGAGGCCACCTGTGGTGCCCTTGCCCGCCTCAATGAGGAGCGCCGGGGCTGGATCTGGCTACAGGCCTATGAGCGCCACTATTGTGAACAGTTTTTCAATGCGGTGGCTGAGAACCACCAACGGGGGGCATGGGCTGAACGTGGTCTGGAGTCCTCTTCCAACCTTCCCCCACAACGCCCTGATGCCCAGCTGGTCTTCTGCATGGATGACCGGGAAGAGGGGTTCCGACGTCACCTTGAGGAGATCAACCCCAGGATTGAGACGCTGGGTGCTGCGGCCCACTTTGGAGTGCCCCACTTCTGGCTCGGTGCCGATGCGCAGAAAGCAACCGCATTGACCCCGGTGGTACTCGTCCCCAGCCATGAGATCCATGAACAGGTGCAGCCTCACTCTGAAGCGGCTCACCAGCAATATCAGCAACGCCGTCAACTGCGCACCCGCATTGATGCCTTCTTCAACCAGGGTACCCAGCGTAATCTCCTCTCGGCCACAGTCGGCATTGCGCTTGCGGCACCGGCCACACTGGCCCTACTGGCGGGTAAGGTATTTGCACCACTGCAGACTCATCGACTCCTGCAGCAGTTTAACCAGCGGATCAACCCTGACCAGCGGGAGACCTCCATCACCCTGACCGCAAGCGAGCCCACCCAGCCGACACCGGAGTGTCGTCAGGTCGGCTTTACCGATCAGGAGCAGTTTGATCGGGTCTTCCCCTTTATGCAAAACCTGGGGCTACTACATGGTTTTGCCCCCATTGTGGTGATTGCCGGGCATGGCTCCATCAGCCAGAACAACCCCCACCTCTCGGCCTATGACTGTGGAGCCTGTAGTGGTCGCCATAGCGGCCCCAATGCCCGTATCTTTGCCTCGATCATGAACCGTACAGAGATCCGCACCCTACTGGCAGAAAAAGGGGTAAACATCCCGCAGGATTGCTGGTTTCTCGGGATGGAGCACAACACCGCTGATGAGTCACTGACCTGGTACGATCTTGAGCAGCTGCCTGAATCTCTACGCCCACAGCTAAAGCAGCTCCAACAGCAGTTAGCCGAGGCCCAACAGCGTCATGCACAGGAGCGTTGTCGGCGGCTTGCCTCCGCCCCCGCGCAGCCAACACTAGCCCAGGCACTGAACCATATTCAGGGGCGTACGGTAGACTTCAGTCAGGCTCGCCCCGAACTGGGCCATGCCACCAATGCATCCGCCATCATTGGTCGTCGATCCCTCTCGCGGGGTACCTTCCTTGATCGCCGCACTTTCCTCATCTCTTATGACTATCAGAGCGATCCTGATGGCACAATTCTGGAGCGGCTACTGCTGGCCAATGGTCCGGTAGGGGCTGGTATCAGCCTCGAATACTACTTCTCGACGGTAGATAATGATCACTATGGCAGTGGCTCAAAGGTGACCCATAATGTATCCGGGCTCTTCGGAGTGATGGATGGTGCCAGCTCTGATCTGCGCACCGGACTTCCCAAACAGATGATTGAGATTCATGAGGCGATGCGACTACAGGTGCTGGTCGAGGCCAAGATAGACCAGCTCACAATGATCTACCAGCGCCAACCCCCGCTACAGGAGCTGGTTGGAAATGGCTGGCTGTTACTCTCTGCCAAAGATCCGGAGAGTAAAACCATCCATAGCTTCGATCCAGCCGTGGGTTGGGTGGAGTGGGAGGGGCCCCGTCAGCCCCTTGAGGTGGTCCCACGCTCCTCGGACTGGTTTATGGGCCACAGTGAGCCACTCACACCGAGCCTGATTGAGCCCGCCACAGTAACGCCTATGGGAGAAATGAGCCAATGAATCAACTCTTTGCACCGGAACTGTGGATCGGGGTTGTCCCTCTGCTCCCTCTGCTCGCCGCGTTCTGGATCGCTGTTGGCCAGGTTGGAGGGTGGAACCGGGGGGAGTCCGGAGAGCGCGAGACCCGACAGGTGACAACCGTCACAACTGCGCTTGCCCTTCTACTGCTACTGGTCATCGATATGAGGGCGTTACTGACCGATTTTGAGAGTCAGATTGTGGTCGCGCAGTGGCTGGTGAGTAGCCCATTTCGGATACTACTCAGCTTCACCGCCGATACGCTGGGGCTATTGATGGGAACCCTGGTTGCAACCATCTCTCTGATCACGCTACGCTTCTCGGTCAACTATCTTCATCGTGAAGTGGGCTATCAACGCTTTTTCATGCTCCTCTCACTCTTCACCTCGGCAATGCTGTTGATAGTGCTGGCCGGCAACCCCGGCCTGCTCTTTGTCGGCTGGGAGATGGCGGGAATCAGCTCCTATCTGCTCATCGCCTATAACTACAGCCGTGAGCCTGCGACCAAAAATGCAACCTATGCCCTGGTCGCCAATCGACTGGGAGATGCCGGACTACTCGCAGGCATCTTTTTTGCTACCCTCTGGGTCGGCTCCATTGAGTGGCCAGACCTGCTGCAATCAGAGGCGCTTGAACAGCTCAGCGGTCTCCATCTGGGGCTCATAGGTGCCGCCTTTCTCCTCGCAGCCTTTGTCAAGTCAGCACAGGTCCCATTCTCCCCCTGGATCAGTCGTGCCCTTGAGGGGCCTACCCCCTCCAGCGCCATCTTCTATGGTTCACTGATGGTGCATGCCGGGGTCTATCTGGTCATCCGTCTGCAACCACTGATTGAACAGTCCCAACCGCTCTCTCTGCTGCTGTTTCTAGTCGGAGGTACCACCGCACTCTATGGTTATCTAACCGGACTGGTTCAGACCGATGTAAAAAGTGCTCTGATTTTCTCTACCCTCACTCAGGTCGGGCTGATGTTTGTTAGCTGTGGTCTCGGCTGGTATGACCTTGCCACCGCCTACCTACTGCTCCATGCGATCTGGCGTAGCTGGCAATTTCTTACTGCACCCTCCTTTATGCACCAGATGGACCAGCCCACCCGTCCGGCACACCACTGGCTCCGGCCCCTGCAGCGCCTCTATGCCGCCGCGATGAACCGTTTCTGGCTCGACTCGTTGAGCCATTGGCTGCTGATACGCCCGACCCAGCGCCTGGCCAAAGATCTTCATATCTTTGATGCCGATGTGGTTCGTCCCATCATCGGCGTCTCTAACAAGATCCACTCCATCTCTTCCCTGGAGGCCTGGGAGAAACAGAGCTGTGAGATTGAGTCATCACGTACTGATGTACCTCCCGGTTCTGGCCTGTTCGGAGCCCTGTTACAGCACCTTGCGGATGGTTTTGTCTGGATTGAGCAACACCTGATTCTTAAAGGGGGCGGTGAGGGGCTGATTGATACCATCAAGGCGTGGGGCACGTTCATCACCCGGGTTGAGCAGCAGCTAAGTATGCCTCGCTATCTGCTACTGATGATTATGGCAACCTTTGTAGTCATCCTATGACCAGTTCACTGACCTCCCCACTTCATCTTGCCGAGATTCACTGGAGCAGTCAGAGTGACCTGCCTCTACTGGCAATGCTTCAGCTGCTACCACTGGCGGCAGCACTACTACTGTTTCTGTTCAAAGGTAAAACACCCGTTCTACTGGCTCTGGCAACCATGCTGGCTGAAATTGTAGTCACACTTCTGCTCTACTCCGGTTTCGATCCCTCCACCCCCGCACTACAGTTTGGTGAGTCACTCACCCTGCTCTCACCACTCAACTATCACGCGGCCATTGATGGGATGGCACTACTATTTATTATCTTGACCACCATTCTGGGACTGCTGGTTGTCCTCTATGGCTGGCAGGTGCTCTCCGAAGAGGAGCACTCTCACTTTATGGCCACGGTACTCTTCACCTACGCCACCCTGATGAGCCTGCTCACCACCCAGAATCTGCTCTGGTTTATTGTGATGTCGACCATTCAGCTGGCCCCAATCGGGGCACTACTCCGCTCCTGGTCCACCTCTCCAGATAAAGATGAGGCGGTAACCCGCTTTGTCCAGTTCATGTCTATTGGACTACTGCTACTCTTCATCGCCACCTTTATGCTGGGTTGGAACTATGCCGACCAGCACGCGGGAGAGTGGAGTTTCGACCTGGCAGAGCTGGGCACCACCTCCATACCCCTCTCCATTCAATCTATCCTCTTCTTTCTGCTCTTTTATGGGTTTGCGATCCGGGTTCCGCTGTTTCCTCTGCATGGCTGGCTACCCAAGATTGCCGAGCATGGTACGGTTGCGATCGCCCCCATCTTTCTGCTTGGGCTAAAGACCGGAATCTACGGTATTCTCCGTTTTGTGCTCCCTCTGCTGCCTGACGCAGTGGTTCAGTGGTCCCCCTATGTGATCGCCTTTGCCATCGTGGGTATCTTTTATGCCGCACTTCTGGCCATGATTCAGGTCAATCTGCGCCGCCTGCTCGCTTTTGCTGTAGTGAGTCATACCAGCATCGTTATCATCGGCCTCTTCAGCCTCAACCACCTCGCCTTCCAGGGTAGTGTACTGCTATCGATCAATTTCGGTATGGCGACAACCGGGCTTCTGCTGATGAATGGTCTGATCTTCTACCGTACACGCACCCTGCTGATGTCTCGTCTGGGGGGGCTTTTTGACCAGCTCCCACTGATCGGGATCGCCTTCTTTATCTCGGGCCTCTCCATTATGGGAATGCCCGGAACCCCCGGTTTCGATGCTGTTCACTTGGTTATGGAGGCCGCAATGGAACATTACGGCGCACTCCCTACGATTGCCGCCTCACTGGGCAATGTGGTTGCAGCCGGCTTTCTGTTGTGGGCCTTTCAGCGCGCTTTCCTCTCCAGCCTCAACTCAAAGGGAGAGGCGGAGGAGGTCTGCAGTGTGCAGCGTGCATCCACCAAAGAGAACCTGTTGGCACTGCTGGTGATCACTACACTATTGATGGGAGAAGTACTCTCTGAGTCATCACTGGAGCTACTGGAACACTCCTTCGACCACCTCAATCAGCTCTATGAGCAACCCTCCTCCCGTTCGGAGCCCTGATCCATGACCCTCTCCGGTGATTTCCCACTGCTCTCCCTGATCCTGCTCCTGCCTCTGCTAGGGGCAGCTCTGCTCTGGCTATTTGACGACCGTAAACCGATACGGCTGTTCACTTTGACGGTACTGCTACTGGATCTCGTGCTGGCACTACTGATGGTAGGTAGCTTTGATTCAGCCCTGCTAGGCTTTCAATGGGTGGAGAAGTACACCTGGATTCCGGGTCTCAATATCCACTACCAGCTAGGGGTTGATGGAATCAACCTGCTCTTTATTCCGGCCACCCTCCTGCTCTTTATTGGTGTTGTAGTCAGCTCCTGGACCGTTGTCAGTAGTCAGCCACGCCTCTATTACACTCTGTTACTGCTCTTGAGCAGCTCGATTCTTGGAATCTTCCTGGCGCTGGATACCCTCCTCTTCTTTCTCTTCTGGGAGTTGAGCCTGATCCCTATCTACTTTCTCATTGCACTCTGGGGCATTGGCCCGAACCGACGCTCGGCAGCCAACCACTACACCATGATTATGTTTGCCAGCGGTGTTCCCATTCTGTTTGGGCTACTGCTCTCTGCCTTCCACTATGGGGCACAACTGGAGCAGGGCGGTCTGCTCTTCGACTACACCATTCTCTCCACCATCACACTACCACTGGAGCTGCAGGGAGGAATCTTCCTGTTGCTACTGATCGGCTTTGCCTTCAAGACCCCACTCTTTCCTCTCCATACCTGGCTTCCCAATATCACGATGGAGGGGCCCATTGCCATTGCCATCATCATGACCGGGCTGAAACTGGGTGCTTATGGGCTGATCCGCTTTGCCCTGCCACTGGCTCCGGAGTTTGCCCAGCAGTACCACTGGCTGCTGGCTGGACTGGGGGTTACCGCCCTGCTTTATGGTGGAGTCGCTGCAATCAACCAGACCAACCTCCGACAGATGTTGGGGTATGCCAGTATCAGCCATATCGGTCTGGTTGTATTGGGGCTCTCCTCATTCAATCTGATGGGAATTGAGGGGGCTATTTTTCAGCTCATCAACTTTACCCTGATCTCTGCGGGCCTCTTTTTTCTGATCGGAGCACTCCACCACCGCATCGGCTCAACCGATATCACCAGCCTGGGGGGGGTCTCTTCCTCGATGCCTCTGCTTGCCTCTTTCCTCTTCTTGTTTGGCTTCGCCTCTCTCGGTGTCCCCCCCACCTCCGGCTTTATTGCTGAATTTTTGCTCCTGATGAGTGCCCTGCAGAGCCACACCGGAGCCGGACTGGCGGCGCTGTTTGCGGTGGTACTGGGGGCGGCCTACCTGATTAGCAGCTTCCGAAAAAGTCTGATGGGGGTGATATCCAATCCGGCAGTCGCGGATGCCATTGATCTGCTGCCTCGTGAGATTCGCTATATTGCCCTACTTACCCTGCTGATTTTTCTGTTGGGACTATTCCCCTCACTACTGCTGAATCTGATAGAGAACAGCTCCATTAGCTGGGTGGAGCGGCTCTCATCGCTGTAATTACCCCTTCACCACCACCTCCTGGAGCTCTTCCATCTGCTCAATGGCCTGATCCAGGTCAATCTGATCCGGGTTCTCTATACTCTGTTCCATCAACAGTCTCCACAGCGCCTCCTGCTCATAGGTAACACTAGAGCCATCACTATCTTGATAGTAGGCGGCCCAGGGGACAAACTCAGTCAGTGGAAAAATCTGCCCCAGTGCGGGAGAGATATCGATATGGATCCCAGAGATAAAGAGCAGACGTTTACCTCGATAGGCAGGCTCGCGGGTGATGGTACGGAAGGTTCGGTCAAACTCTACCTGCGAATTGATCTGTGCAGCCACCAATGCCGGGGAGTGGGCGGTGACAATCTGCGGCATATGAGACAACAGGTTGCATTCCAGATGGTCCTGACCCTCCTCCTCAACCGTAACCTTGCGTTTAAAGGTGAAGAGGTCACACTCTAGTGAGGAACCAATCACCTGAGTCTCCCCCTCCTGCAGATGGCTAAACCGTTCACTAAACTCTACCGCTGCGAGGAAACGGCGTGAGGTACTGAGAACCTGCAGAGGATCATCGTCAGCGTTGATGAGCTGTTTAAGCCGCAGCATCAACCCCTCTGTCCGCCCCTGATCTAGCAATTGGTTATCGATGGTAACCAGAACCTCCCCCTCTTTGCGTTCCACCAGAATATTTTCACAGGCAAAGTGGTACTCACTGATAAACCAGCTGGTGATAGCCGCAATCTTTCCACAGTCCGCAGTGGCCTCACAGCCGTGAGTCTGTAAGCGACGATAGCTACCAAATTGGCTACTCTCCGGATCATAGCCAACATGGCTGGCCTGGATAATCACCATATCCTCTCCATGATGAGCATGAGGTCCATGGCGATCCGTGGCAACAATACCGCCGACCCGACCATGGTTAAAGGGGAAGGCGCCGAAGTGTTTGGCAATCAAAATAATGGGGAAACCCTGATTCTCATCCGAACAGAATGCTCGTGAAGGCATAATCTTGCCGGCCTCAAAACCCAGCGAAAGGCAAAAGTTATAGAGCCTAGGCACAAACTGACTGTAACGCATCATGTGCTGACCCAACCGAAAATCACCTATTGATTTCATCTTTAACTCCAAAAATTGGTTCCTGATCCTCCAAGACTATCACGCAACCCCGCTATGCAGAAATGAATCCTCCTAAAATTGAGTGAACGGTTGAAAAATAGTGAACCACAAAAGATGAGAGGAAATCGCATCTATGCGGTGCGTGACCCAATTTGTACAGACTTAATCAGAGCTTCCCTAAAGCTCTATCAAGTTCTGCCGTTAAGTACCAAGAAGAGTGTTAAGAATTTTTTGTTAAGAGGTATCTCCTGTGAACATTATGCAGCCCTTGGCTTACAGTGGCATGGACCCAGTCCAGCAATTCAACCCTTTTTTACAACAAACGGGGCAGGGAGAGGCTCAGCAGGAGCGAACCGAGGTTTCATCCAGGATACCGTCACCCCCCACACAGACCGATGAGATTATGAATGGGCTTCGCTATGCGGAGCATGCTCAACTATTTGAGGTGCAGCAGTCCGGTAGCACATCATTGCAAATTGTGACTAATGATGGAGATGAAATCACCATAAGCATGAAGAGCGAATGGCAAACATCCGCCTATAGCGGGGAGTCCGTTTCAGCGGATCACCACACTCAATATGCGGGGGTTGATAGTTATCAGGGGTATGCCATTCAGTACCAGGTGGAGGGTGAGCTGGATGAGGGAGAGAGGGAGGCACTGGATCAGCTGATGGGCAAGGTCTCCAGCGTGGCCAATGAGTTCTTTTCCGGAGATATGGCGGGAACGATTTCAGAGTTGGAAAATTTCAACCTGGATGCCGGTGAATTTTCCCGTCTCTCTATGGTGATGGAGCACAGGGTCAGCTATACGATGGCTGAAACCTATCAGGAGGTTAGTCAGATGCACCCCCCATCATCCCCTCAGACAGATGCTTTCGTAAACTTTCCAGCGCTTTCAGACTTTGTCAGAGACGTACTGGAGATGATTGATGATGTGAATGCGTTAATGGACCGTGTTTTAAAGCCAGAAGAGTTTGTACAAGGGCTGATGTCACAGGCGATTGAGAGGGATCCTCGTGCCGGACTATTGCAGAGCGGGGCGATGGGTGAGATTGATACTTTTCTGGATCAGGTTATCAACCACCCTGGTACTTAGTGGCTGACCGAAACTTGATCAGAGGTTCCTAAACACACTTACAAAATAGTGGGGGCAATTTTCAACGCTGGTTGACAGAGGTTCCCTAACTCACACCCTTGGCTGGATTCTGCCTAGTTGATCCCCCCCCTCATTCAGTAAGCGGCGGTTCCTGTAGCATGGCGGCTCGGCAATCAGTGGATGATCTAATCTACACAGCATGATATGATCCAGCCATGGGGGAGGAAGTTTATGCGTAAGTTATTGTTCATGCTGTTGTCTCTTGGAGTGACTTCCGAGGGGTTTAGTGCGGGTTTCTATCTGAAAGAGCAGTCCATTGTCGCTCAGGGCCAGGCATTTGCAGGGGTTGCGGCACAGTCTGGGCTTGCCTCATCCACCTATTTTAACCCGGCAGGGCTAGGTGGAATGGAACACGATACGCTAGAGGGTGGCGTACACCTGATTTTGCCAGATCAGCGTGTCAGAGACAGTGGGTCGGTTACTGCGGCACCATTGGGTAATACCAATAAGAGTGAGCAGGTACCACTTTCTGAGACAGCGGTCCCCAATTTGTACTACGCAACTCCGATTGACTCTGAGACGGTTGTTGGGGTTGGCATCAGTGCTCCATTTGGTACAGACAATCGGTATGACGCCAACTTTTTTGGGCGCTTCGAGCATATCAGTGGATCGCTAAAAGCGGTGGACTATACGGTTGCATTGGGGCATCAGCTGACGGATCGGATTCGGTTAGGGGGGGCACTCTATTTACAGCAGCTGGATGTAGAGCAGGTCAAAGCAACGGCGGCAACTCAGACCGCCACATTGGAGGGAGATGCGGAGGATATGGGCTTCTCGCTGGGAGCACAGTACCAAACTGGAACAACCACATTTGGCCTCTCATACCGTAGTGGAACGGAGCAAGATATTTCTGGAACCAATTTGATTTCCGGTACTGGAACTATTCCGACAGGTACCTATTTGGCTAAAACGACGATGAAACTTCCTGCCGTCACCTCGGTGGGGATCGAACACGGTATCAATGAGCGCACAATACTCTATCTTGGGGCCACACGGTATGGATGGAGTGTTTATGATGCAATCACGGTTGAAACTGCAGGGATTGGGGCATCGACAACCCAGAACCGTTACAGTGATACTACCAATTTTTCTATCGGAGTGGGGCACCAGTATCGTGCAGACCTTCAGCTCCGGGCAGGGTTAATGATCGATCCCACCCCTACCAATAATAGAGACCGCAGCTTCAGCACGCCGGATAGTGATCGGGCCTGGATCACACTTGGCGCGAGTAAGACGGTGAATGATACGACTGTAGTCGATATTGCCTTCAGCCATATCCGGGTAGATGATGCTGCCATCAATAAAGTATCTGGTTCAGGGTATGCCGTGAGCGCTGATATAGCGGCAAACCATAATATTATCTCAGTAGGTTTCAGGAAAACGTTCTGAGCGCTCTAATGAAGAGCGATGCACAACTATTAAGCGTCTCATAAATTCCTTTATAAGGTTTCTAGGTGGCTGTCCGAGAATAGAAGCCGTAGCGAAAAT
>JABHIC010000009.1 GCA_018671205.1 Gammaproteobacteria bacterium | reverse complement strand
GGGTTCGATGGGGGCTCAGATTCACTACGTGGTGCCCGACCGGAAAAAACATGGCTACGGCCTCTCCCCCGCAGTGGTTGACCTCACCCTGCGGCATGACCCAAAGCTGCTTATTACCGTGGATAACGGAATCTCCAGTATTGAGGGGGTGGCGGCGGCCAAACGGCTGGGGATGACCGTGCTGGTTACCGATCATCATCTGCCTGGTGAGCGACTGCCTGAGGCCGATGTGATCGTCAACCCTAATCAGGCGGGAGAGGTTTTTGGGAGCCCGCATCTGGCGGGGGTTGGGGTTGCCTTCTATCTGGTCTGCGCGGTCAGGCAGGCACTGAAGTCAGGCTATAATCCCGCCACATTACTGGATCTGGTGGCACTGGGGACGGTGGCCGATGTGGTGCAACTGGATAAAAATAACCGGATTTTGGTTAATCAGGGGATACAGCGTATCCGTCAGGGTCACGCCTCTGGCGGAGTGACCGCACTGCTGGCGGTGGCGGGCAGAGAAGCCTCCCGGATCGTGGCGGCTGATTTTGGCTTTGCGCTGGGCCCCAGAGTGAATGCAGCGGGTCGAATGACAGAGATGGGGGCGGGGATCGAGTGCCTGCTGGCAGAAAGCCGGCAACAGGCTCGGCCGCTGGCCGAGGCACTGGAGCAGATTAACCATCAGCGTCGCACTGTAGAGGGAGATGTCCGTGAAGAGGCAGAGTCTATTGTGGCCTCCCTCTCTATCGGTGAGGAGAATAGCGCTGCGGGCATAGCCCTCTATCAACCTCACTGGCATGAGGGGGTGATCGGTATTGTGGCTGGGCGGATCAAGGAGCAGCTCCACCGTCCGGTGATTGTCTTTGCGCGTGGTGAGGAGGGGCTGTTGAAAGGGTCGGCCCGCTCAATTCAGGGGATTCATATGCGCGACCTGATTGATGCAGTTGCCAGGCAGAGGGAGGGTCTGGTGGTGAAATTTGGCGGCCATGCGATGGCCGCGGGGTTGACGATCCATGAAAAGGATTTTGCAACCTTCAGGAGCGGATTTCAGCAGTTGGTAGCGGAGTGGGCGACGGCAGAAATTCTGGAGGAGATACTCTACACCGATGGCAGCCTTCCCAGCTCAGAGCGCTCCCTGGAGAGTGCACATCTGCTCAGGCAGTCGGGCCCTTGGGGGCAGGGTTTTCCAGAACCCGTTTTTGAGGATGAGATGGTGCTGGATGGATGGCGCATTGTGGGAGAGCGGCACCTCAAGCTACGGCTGAAAGATATCACCTCGGGAGAGGTAGTGGATGCGATTGCCTTTAATCAGTCTGAGGTGCCGCTGCCGCAGCGGGGGGGAGAGGTTAGGGTGGTCTATCGGCTGGATGTGAACTACTGGCAGGGACGGGAAAATCTGCAGTTGATGGTGGTGGCTATTGCTGCTTCTGGATAAGCTTATCTCAAGCTGGAAGGGGTATTGGTCGTGCAATCAGCGCTCACTAAGGGAATCTTTAGGGTACCTCTAAAAATGCACTTTTTCAGTGATTGCTGCGTCAGCTCCGTAGTCGAACCCTCATAGACTCTAACTATTCATGGACGTTGCAGGGGGGGAATAGTAGAATCTGCCGACTTTTCCGCTTAGGAGGCTGTAGCATACGGGTAATGGGGCACGTGGAGAAGCGGGTAATCGGGAGGAAAATTGATCGCTTACAGGTCAAATATAAAACATTAAGTTTTTTTGGCTATTTGTTGTTTTTAAAAGTTTTATAGAGATACATTGGAGTGAGCTGAATGGTGACTGAGCCTGCAATTCTGGCACTGGAAGATGGGAGCCTCTTTTATGGGGAGTCGATAGGTGTTTCTGGTGAAACGGTTGGGGAGGTGGTCTTCAATACCGCGCTCACCGGTTATCAGGAGATCCTCACCGACCCCTCCTATCTCCGTCAAATTGTGACGCTTACCTATCCTCATATCGGCAATGTGGGCACCAACCCGGAGGATGAAGAGTCTGCGGCTGGGGTGATGGCGGCAGGGCTGGTGATTCGGGATTATTCACAAATCAGTAGTAACTGGCGTAGTGAAGAGGATCTGAGCAGTTATCTGATACGCCACAATACCGTGGCCATTGCCGGGATTGATACCCGTCGCCTAACCCGCATCCTGCGCGAAAAAGGGGCGCAGGGTGGCTGTATTGTTGCAGGGGAAAAGCTGGATGAAGAGGCAGCCATTGCGGCGGCCAAAGGCTTTGCCGGGCTACAGGGGATGGATCTTGCTATTGAGGTGACAACCCCAACCCCCTACGATTGGGAGCAGGGGAGCTGGAGCCTGGAGGAGGGGCTACCCACCCCGGTAGAGAACCCCTCCTCGTTACCCTGGCATGTGGTGGTCTATGACTATGGCGTGAAGCGCAATATCTTGCGCTTACTGGTGGATCGCGGCTGTCGGCTACAGGTGGTGCCTGCGGATACCCCGGTTGAGGAGGTACTCTCCTATAGCCCGGATGGGGTTTTTCTCTCAAATGGCCCGGGCGACCCCGCGCCGTGTGACTACGCACAGAAGAGTATCCGCCAGCTGCTGGTGCAGAAAGTACCGCTGTTTGGGATCTGTCTTGGTCATCAGCTGCTCTCACTGGCGAGTGGTGCCAAAACCCGGAAGATGAAATTTGGCCACCACGGTGCAAACCATCCGGTACAACATAGCGCGAGTGGGGCGGTGATGATCACCAGCCAGAACCACGGTTTTGCGGTGGATGAGGAGAGTCTGCCTGACAATCTGATCGCCACCCACTATTCGCTGTTTGATGGCTCTCTGCAAGGGGTGGAGCGGAGCGACTGTCCCGCCTTTAGTTTTCAGGGGCACCCTGAGGCGAGTCCGGGACCACACGATGTGGCCCCGTTATTTGACCACTTTATTGAGTTGATGCAGCAGGCGCGGGAAGCTACAGAAAAGAGCATTGAGCAGGGAGCCGAGTAATGCCAAAACGGACAGATATTAAAAGTATTCTGATCATTGGGGCAGGCCCTATTGTGATTGGACAGGCTTGTGAGTTTGACTATTCCGGGGCTCAGGCCTGCAAGGCGTTACGTGAAGAGGGGCTGCGCGTGATTCTGGTTAACTCCAACCCTGCAACCATTATGACGGACCCGGAGATGGCCGACTCGATCTACATTGAGCCGATTCACTGGGAGACCGTTGAGAAGATTATTGAGAAAGAGCGTCCCGATGCGCTGCTGCCGACGATGGGGGGACAGACTGCGCTCAACTGTGCACTTGACCTGGAACGGGAGGGGGTGCTGGAGCGGTATGAAGTTGAGATGGTGGGGGCGACCCGTGATGCAATCGATAAGGCAGAGGATCGGGAACGTTTCCGGGACGCGATGCACAAGATTGGCCTCGATACACCGGAGTCCGCGATAGCCCACAGTCTGGAGGAGGCACAGCAGGTACAGATTCCGCTGGGCTTTCCGGTCATTATCCGCCCCTCTTTTACGATGGGGGGGAGTGGCGGAGGAATTGCCTATAACCGGGAGGAGTTTGTCGAGATCTGTGAACGTGGGCTCGACCTCTCTCCAACCAATGAGCTGCTGATTGAGGAGTCGGTGCTGGGGTGGAAAGAGTATGAGATGGAGGTGGTGCGTGACAATAAAGACAACTGCATCATCATCTGCTCGATTGAGAACTTCGATCCGATGGGGGTTCACACGGGAGACTCCATCACGGTTGCCCCGGCTCAGACACTGACCGACAAAGAGTACCAGATCATGCGTAATGCCTCATTGGCAGTACTGCGTGAGATTGGCGTCGATACCGGCGGCTCCAATGTTCAGTTTGCGATCAACCCGGAGAATGGGCGGATGATCATCATTGAGATGAATCCGCGTGTCTCCCGCTCCTCAGCACTCGCCTCCAAGGCAACCGGTTTTCCGATCGCAAAAATTGCGGCGAAACTGGCGATTGGTGATACCCTGGATGAGCTAAAGAATGAGATTACCGGGGGAGG
>JABHIC010000112.1 GCA_018671205.1 Gammaproteobacteria bacterium | reverse complement strand
GAGCTTTATCGTGGGGCAGAGTATGTGGTGGATTTTCTCCCCAAGGTGAAGTTGGAGATTGCGATTAAGGCGGAGCTGCTGGATCGGGTGATTGAGGTGACCCGTGAGGCAGCCAATACCGGCAAGATTGGGGATGGCAAAATTTTTGTCTCCAATCTGGAGGAGACAATCCGTATTCGAACTGGAGAGTCCGGGCCGGATGCGGTTTAGAGCGGCCCTTTAGCGCTGCCCTTAAGTCAACAGTGCATGAGTTGATCAGGCGTTTCCTGGTTGGCACTCCTTTAGGTTAATGAGCCCCCAACTCCGGGGGCTTTTTAGCAGAGACAATATAGAAAGAGAAGTTAAATAATGTTGCGTAATCGATGGGTTGAAAAAATGTTGAGTATTCTGCTGCTGCTTATTCCTGGGGTGGCTCTGGCCGAGGAGGTGCCCCTGAATGGGGCTAACACCGCGTGGATTCTCACCTCCACGGCATTGGTGCTGTTTATGTCTCTGCCGGGGTTGGCACTCTTCTATGGAGGGTTGGTTCGCTCCAAGAATGTGCTCTCTATATTGATGCAGTGTTTCGCCATTGCCGGAATCGCCTCCATTCTCTGGCTACTGCTGGGGTACACGATGGCCTTCTCTGAGGGGAACAGCTGGGTCGGTGGCTTCTCCAATCTATTATTTGCCTCCATTCAGGAGGAGACCCTGAGCGGTGATCTGCCGGAATCGCTATTTGCGACCTTCCAGATGACCTTTGCGATCATCACTCCAGCGCTGATTGTGGGTGCTTTTGCGGAGCGGATGAAGTTCTCTGCGGTACTGCTCTTCTCTGCGATCTGGCTGATTGTGGTCTATGCTCCGGTGACCCACTGGGTCTGGGGCGGTGGCTGGCTGGGAGAGATGGGGCTGCTTGATTTTGCGGGTGGCACGGTAGTTCATATCACCGCAGGTGTGGCCGCTCTGGTTGCTGCGCTGGTATTAGGGCCACGCAAGGGCTTTCCGACAACGGCGATGCCTCCCCATAATATGACGATGACAGTGACGGGTGCAGGTATGCTCTGGGTCGGCTGGCTTGGCTTTAATGGGGGCAGTGCGTTGGCCGCTAATGGGGATGCCGCGATGGCGATACTAGTGACCCATATCTCCGCATCAGCAGGGGCCATTACCTGGATGTTCTATGAGTGGAAGAAGTTTGGTATGCCGACCGCACTGGGTACGGTAACCGGGATGGTCGCGGGGTTGGGCACCATTACCCCGGCCTCCGGTTTTGTCGGGCCAGCCGGTGCGCTGGTGATTGGTGTGGTCGCTGGAGTTGTCTGCTTCAACGCCGTACAGCTGGTGAAACGGGTCTGGAAGATTGATGACTCACTGGATGTGTTTCCTGTTCACGGGGTGGGCGGAATTATCGGAACCCTGATGGCAGGACTGTTTGCCTCCGACCAGTTGGGCATCTTCAGTGGTCAGGGGTTGGCAGAGGGGATGACCATCCCCGCTCAGCTCTGGGTGCAGTTTGTGGGGGTGATCGCAACCGGGATCTATACCGCGATTGCCACCTGGCTTATCCTTAAAGTGGTGTCGATGATGGTCGGGGGGCTGCGGGTATCCTCGGATGAAGAGACCGAGGGGCTGGATATTGTCTCCCATGAGGAGCGTGGCTACGATCTATAGGGAGGAGGACGCACAATCCCCGTATCAAATACAGGGCTATGTTATGATCGCCCCTGTTTTGTGGGCGGTGGTTCTGGCTTAGTTTAAGTGTTATGCCAGTAAGTTATTGTTAATTTAACTATTCGTGGAGAGTAAAATGAGAAAAATAGGTTCATTCCTGCTGTTGATAGTAACGATGATGGGCGGGACACAATCCGCGGTTTCCGGTGGGTTTGGTGATCTGGTTTTGGGGTTCGATGTTGTTGAGGGGATGAGCGGAGAGGATATTGACGAGGCGATCAGGAGCCAGTCGATTGAGCAGGGAATCAACCATGTCTTCTTTGCCCCACTCTATAAGCAGGTGGAGGCGCTCACGGGCAAACCCTATCGTCATATGACCATTCACCACCTCTGTGATGCCCGTGTCGGGGCAGAGATTGCAGACCTTGATGAGACGATGGTGGTCATGATGCCTTGTCGTATTGCGGTGGTTGAGAATAAGGACAAGCTGGGTACGTTTAGACTCTATACCACCAACCCTGCGGTAGTGCTTACCGATCCGAACATCAGCAAAGGGGTCAAGGATCTGATTTTAGACTTTGCTCCGAAGCTGCAGGCCCTTACGGAGAATGTGGCGGCGGGTGAGTTCTGACCGAGATACTGTTCAGCCCTGACTGAACAGTGCTCTATTGTGCCGGAAGGAAAAGGGATGGTGTAAAATAGACCATCCCTTTTCTATTTTTGGACAAGTCATGCCGAAGAAGGTTCTGATTAAAACATTTGGTTGTCAAATGAACGACTACGACTCTACCCGAATGGTAGCGTTGCTGGAGAAGTCTCACGGTTATCAGCGTACAGATCTGCCAGAGGAGGCCGACCTGCTGTTGCTAAATACCTGTTCAGTGCGTGAGAAGGCGCAGGAGAAGGTCTTTTCGCAACTGGGGCAGTGGCGCCCGTTGAAGCAGCGGCGTCCTGGTGTATTGATTGGGGTTGGGGGCTGTGTTGCCAGTCAGGAGGGAGAGGCCATTCGTTCCCGAGCCCCCTTTGTTGATCTGGTGTTTGGCCCACAGACCCTGCATCGCCTACCCGAAATGGTGGATGCGGCGACAGAGGAGCGGAGGGCGGTGGTTGATGTCTCTTTTCCAGAGATAGAGAAGTTTGATCATCTACCCGAGCCGGAGGCGAATGGAGTGACCGCCTACGTTACCATTATGGAGGGGTGCAGTAAATACTGTACCTTCTGTGTGGTTCCCTATACCCGTGGTGAGGAGGTGAGTCGCCCTTTTGATGATGTTATTGCTGAGGTGGCCGGGTTGGTGGCTCAGGGGGTGAGGGAGATTACCCTGCTGGGGCAGAATGTGAATAGCTATCGCGGTGAGATGGAGGGGGATGAGGTGGCGGATCTGGCGACGCTGATCCACTTTGTTGCGGCGATGGATGGGGTAGGGCGGGTTCGTTACACCACTTCTCACCCGATGGAGATGAGCCCGGCATTGATTGACTGTTATGGAGAGGTGCCACAGCTGGTGGGCCATCTCCATCTACCGGTACAGAGTGGCTCTGATCATATTCTGGCCATGATGAAGCGTAACCACAGCGTACAAGCGTACCGCGCTATGGTTCATCAATTGCGTGAGCAGCGCCCCGATCTGAGTCTATCGTCTGATTTTATTGTCGGTTTTCCAGGAGAGACTGAGGCCGATTTCAGCGCAACGATAGCGTTGATTGCGGAGCTGCGTTTTGATCGCTCTTTCAGTTTTATCTACAGTCCGCGACCAGGAACCCCCGCAGCAGAGCTGCCTGATGATGTTCCCCTTGCGGTAAAACAACAACGTCTGGCCCATCTTCAGCAGCGACTGAACCAGGTTGCGATGGAGATCAGCCGGGAGATGGTGGGTACAATCCAGTGGGTGTTGGTCGAGGGAGCGGCACGAAAAAGGCCAGACACCCAGGTGGCGGGGCGTACGGAGAATAATCGGGTGGTCAATTTTGATGGGTCACTCTCGTTGAGTGGTCAGTTTGTTGAGGTGGAGATTACTGAGGCACTGCCTAACTCTCTGCGTGGTCAGCGGGTCGAATAGTGGTCTCGCCTATCGTGAAAGAGCTGCTTCTGGAGCCTGCCAATAGTGAGCGCCTGGTCGCACTTTGTGGTGAGGCAGATGCCCATCTGCGACAGATTGAGTCCGCGCTGGGGGTGGAGATCAACTACCGTGGTAATCGATTTCGTATTGTGGGGGAGGCACAGTCGATTGTGCTGGCGCAACGGGTGGTGGAGTCGCTCTATCTGGAGACCCTGAAGACAGAGGTGGCGGCCGATGACGTACATCTGCTGCTGAAAGAGGTGGAGCTTGATCTACAGGAGCAAGAAGCCGAGGAGGCGGTTGAGGTGGCAAGCTCGATTCCTGAGGTGACGATCAAGACCCGAAATCGGGTGATTCGACCACGAGGCCCCCGTCAGCGTAGCTATATGCATCAGATTGTGACCCATGACCTCAGTTTCGGGGTCGGCCCGGCGGGCACTGGAAAGAGTTATCTGGCGGTTGCCAGTGCGGTGGATGCCCTGCAGCGGGAGGAGGTGAAACGGCTGGTGTTGGTGCGCCCCGCCGTTGAGGCGGGTGAAAAGCTCGGCTTTCTGCCAGGTGATATGGCCGATAAGATCGACCCCTATCTGCGTCCACTCTACGATGCACTCTACGAGATGTTGGGTTTTGAGCGGGTAGCAAAACTGATTGAGCGCAATGTGATTGAGGTGGCACCGCTCGCTTTTATGAGGGGACGAACGCTTAATGATGCCTTTATTATTCTTGATGAGGCACAGAATACCACCGTTGAGCAGATGAAGATGTTTCTGACCCGAATCGGCTTTGGCTCTACTGCTGTGGTAACCGGAGATGTGACGCAGGTCGACCTTCCTCAGCATACCCAGTCGGGGTTGCGTAATGCAGTTGAGGTTTTGCAGGGGGTGGAAGAGATTGGCTTCACCTTCTTTCAGTCGGTTGATGTGGTACGTCATCCACTGGTGCAGCGCATTGTGCGTGCCTATGAGGGGGGAGAGCACTGATGGAGCTGATATTACAACAGGCAGTGGAAGGTGTGGCATTACCGGATGAGGTAACATTTAGTGCGTGGATGAGCGTGGTAGCGGAGATGATGGCGACCCCCTCGGCTACCGAATTGACGATCCGGATTGTGGATGAGGCAGAAGGGGAGGCACTCAATGAACGCTATCGACAGAAGCCGGGGGCGACCAATGTACTCTCCTTTCCATTTGAGGCCCCAGAGGGGGTGCCCTTGCTGCCGCTGCCACTGGGTGATTTGGTGATTTGTGCACCTATTATTGTGCGAGAGGCAGAGCAACAGGGGAAGGTGGAGCAGGCGCACTGGGCCCACATGGTGGTGCATGGGCTGTTGCACCTGCTGGGGATGGATCATCTCACTGAGGCAGAGGCGATGGTGATGGAGGCGAAAGAGCGTGAGGTACTGTCTAGGCTCGGATTTTCTGACCCCTACGCGCCCCATTGATGAACCGACTCCACTGGGGGCTGCCGCTTCTCTATGGGGCACTACTTCCGCTTGCCTTTGCCCCCTTTGAGCAGGTTTGGCTGGCCCCCTTGTTACTGGCACTACTCTTTCATCGCTGGAGTCGTTGTCGCTCATGGCGTAGTGCAGCACTTACCGGGTTCGCCTTTGGTTTGGGCTTCTTTGGTGTGGGGGTCAGTTGGGTCTACATCAGTATCCGGCAGTTTGGCGGGGTTGGGGATGGGCTTTCGCTACTGGTAACTGTGCTGTTCGTGGCAGGATTATCCCTTTTCATCGCCCTGCAGGGGGGGGTGAGCTATAGCCTCAGAGGGGTACTGTTGAGGTATCGCTTTGGGGGGAGGGAGTCGGTTTTCCCACTGCTCTGGGTGCTGTTTGAATGGCTGCGAAGCCATCTGTTGGGCGGCTTTCCCTGGTTGCTGTTAGGACATACCGCGCCCGGAAGCCCCTATCAGGGGGTTGCACCCTGGGTAGGTACCTACGGCGTCTCTCTCTTTCTGGCCTGGATTGGGCTGCTGCTGATGGTACTCGTCCGGGAGCGGACGAATAGGGTTGTGCTCATCGCACTGCTCTCTCTATTGTTTGTGGGGTGGGGAAGTGGGCAGTATGAGTGGGGGGAGCCATCCGGTGAACCACTCGCTGTGGCCCTGGTGCAGGGGAACATTGCTCAGCGTGATAAGTGGCGCCCTGAAAATCTCGCTTCTATTCTGACGCGTTACCGTGAGGCGACCGAGGCGGCAGCGAGTGCTCGTCTGGTGATCTGGCCAGAGACCGCGATCCCCTCCTTCCGACAATCACTGGATACCCATTTTCTATCACCACTGTCGCTGCAGTTGGCCGCAGAGGGGCGCTCTCTATTAAGTGGTATTCCTCTGGTGGATGAGCGGGAGCTACTCTACAGGAATGGACTGATACTGATTGGTGAAGAGAGTGGTGAGTACCATAAGCGACATCTGGTGCCACTTGGGGAGTACCTGCCCCTGCGTGAGTGGCTCAAGTCACTGTTGGGGTTTGTGGATATTCCGCTCTCTGACTTTTCGGCAGGGGTACCGAAACAGCCATTGATGGTGGTGGCTAATCACCCGCTCTCTACTACCATCTGCTACGAGGTGGCCTACCCGGATTTAGCCTTTACCCACTATCCAGAGGTGGATCTACTGGTGACCATCAGTAATGATGGCTGGTTTGGTGACTCGATTGCCCCTCATCAGCATCTGCAGATCGCACGGATGCGTGCACTGGAGTCTGCCCGTCCGATGTTACGGGCGACCAATACCGGGATTACCGCAGTGATCGATGCGCGTGGCAGGGTGGTTCGGGAGCTGCCCCAGTCAGAATTTGGAGTACTGGAGGCGGTGGTTCAGCCACGACGGGGGGTAACGCCCTATTTGTCTTGGTTAACAAGTGACTTCTTCTGATCTGTTAAGAATCTATATGAAAAAAACTATATAAAGTAGTTGAATTGACTGCCACATCTGGCCTAGAATCTAATTCTGTCTAAAAAATGCGCTTTTAATGTGTTTGCATTCAAGAGAATTCTTTTATATAATGTGCGCCTGTGGTGATCGAGATCTAAAAGGTACACCGTCTGACACCAAAGAAAGAATATAAAAAATAAATTATGACACGCCAAAGAACACTAAAAACTCAGATCCACTCCACCGGTATTGGTCTGCACTCTGGAAAAAAGGTCCATTTGACTCTGCGTCCGGCCCCGGAAAATACCGGTATTGTGTTTCGTCGTGTTGACCTGAACCATACACCCCATATATCAGTCTGCCCTACCTGTGTCGGAGATACCCGGCTTTCGACTACCTTAATGAAAGATGGTGCCACAATCTCAACCATTGAGCACCTGATGTCTGCATTTTATGGCTTGGGTGTTGATAATGCCTATGTGGACCTAGATGCTCCAGAGATCCCGATTATGGATGGCAGTGCAAGTACCTTTGTCTTTATGCTAAAGAGTGCAGGGCTGGTTGAACAGAGCGCCGCCAAGCGTTATATTCGAATCAAGGCACCGATTGAGGTGAGAGAAGATGATAAGCGTGCCAGTCTGGAACCCTATAACGGTTTTAGTCTCTCCTTTGAAATTGATTTTCAACATCCCGCTTTCAGTGATGAGCACCAGACCCAATCTGTGGATTTCTCCTCCCTGCGTTATGAAAAAGAGATCAGTCGTGCACGAACATTTGGTTTTATTCGTGATGTTGAGGCGTTGCGTATGCAGGGATTGGCACTTGGGGCGAGTCTGGAGAATGCGGTAGGGCTGGATGAGTTCCGGGTACTGAATGAGGATGGTCTCCGTTTCAGGGATGAATTTGTGCGCCACAAGATCCTCGATGCGGTGGGTGATCTTTATCTACTGGGGAGCCCCATTCTGGGAGCCTACCACGGCTACAAGTCAGGACATGAACTCAATAATCAACTGACCCGTAAGGTGCTCTCCTCCGAGAATGCTTGGGAGTATGTCACCTTTGATGAGCGTGACTCTGCCCCCATCTCTTTTGTGCCCCTGACGGCATAAGGTGCCCATAAATTACCTATTAATCAATCGGTATTTGTGCTGCTTATTTGAGTCGACAGGGTTGGCGTTCTGTGGTGCATCCTTTATGATTCCCTACTTTTATTCTGTGTGAAAAACAGCCATTTGGCTGCTCTCCACAGTAGGTGCTCTATATTCCGAGCAGACTCCTCTCTCAAATGCCGTAAAAGCGGCCTATAATCATGATCAAGAAAGTATTCAGAAAGGTTTTTGGTAGCCGAAATGACCGCATCATCCGTAAGATGCGCAAGAATGTAGAGCAGATCAATGCACTGGAGCCATCACTCCAGCTACTGGATGATGAGGCACTACAGGCAAAAACAGCAGAATTCAGGGGGCGATTGGAGGCCGGAGAGCGTCTGGATGATCTGCTTCCAGAGGCTTTTGCCACGGTGCGCGAGGCCTCACAGCGTGTTTTCCAGATGCGCCACTACGATGTACAGATGATTGGTGGCATGGTGCTCCATCAGGGCAAGATCTCTGAGATGCGTACGGGTGAGGGTAAGACCCTGATGGCTACGCTGGCGGTATATCTCAATGCGCTGCCGGGGAAGGGGGTACAGGTCGTGACCGTGAATGACTACCTCGCCAGCCGAGATGCGGCCTGGATGGGGCAGCTCTACAACTTTTTGGGGATGAGTGTCGGTGTGGTGATCCCTGCGTTGGAACATGAGCAGCGTCAACAGGCGTATGCGGCAGATATCACCTACGGTACTAATAATGAGTTTGGCTTCGACTATCTGCGTGACAATATGTCCTTCTCTGCCTCTGAGCGGGTACAGCGGGAGCGTTACTTTGCGGTGGTGGATGAGGTTGATTCGATTCTGATCGATGAGGCCCGGACGCCGCTGATTATCTCAGGGCCAACCGATGACAATTCGGAGCTCTACCAGGCGATGAATGGCCTGCCCGCAAAGCTGGAACGTCGTCTCGAAGAGGGGGAGATCGAGGAGGAGCTAGAGGGAGATTACACGGTTGATGAGAAGCAGCGTCAGGTGTTGCTGACGGAGCAGGGGCATGAACGGGTCGAAGAGCTGCTGATTGAGGGGGGGTTGCTGGGTGAGGGAGAGAGCCTCTATGAGCCCCAAAATATCACCCTGATGCACCACCTCTATGCCGCACTACGTGCCCATGTGGTCTATGAGAGAGATGTCCACTACATCATGCAGGGTGGTCAGGTGGTGATTGTGGATGAGTTCACCGGACGCACCATGTCGGGACGGCGCTGGGGGGAGGGGTTGCACCAGGCGGTTGAGGCGAAAGAGGGGGTGGCGATCCAGAATGAGAACCAGACCATGGCCTCCATCACCTTTCAGAACTATTTCCGTATGTATGAGAAGCTCTCCGGGATGACGGGTACTGCCGACACAGAGGCCTATGAGTTTCAGCAGATCTATGGACTGGAGGGGGTGGTGATTCCGACCCACAGACCGATGGTGCGTGATGATCGCGCCGATCTGGTCTATCTGACAGCCAATGAGAAGTACAGCGCGATTGTTGAGGATGTACGCGAGTGTATTGCCAAGCAGCAGCCCGTATTGGTCGGTACCGCCTCGATTGAGACCTCGGAGCTGATCTCCGAGATGTTGAACCGGGAGAAGATTGAGCATGAGGTGCTCAACGCAAAACAGCATGAGCGTGAGGCTCATATTGTAGAGCATGCAGGGGCACCGGGGGCGGTGACCATCGCCACCAATATGGCAGGTCGTGGTACAGACATAGTCTTGGGCGGGAGCCTGGAGGCGGAGCTAAACTTACTGGGAGAAGCGCCCGAAGAAGATCAGGTGGCAGCGGTAAAAGTGGCCTGGGAGCAGCGTCATGAGCAGGTTCTGGCCTCAGGAGGGCTCCATATCATTGGTACCGAGCGCCATGAGTCTCGCCGTATTGATAACCAGTTACGTGGGCGATCAGGTCGTCAGGGTGATCCCGGTTCAAGCCGTTTCTACCTCTCTCTTGAGGATACACTGATGCGTATCTTCGCCTCTGAGCGTCTGGCCGGGATGATGCAGAAGCTGGG
>JABHIC010000111.1 GCA_018671205.1 Gammaproteobacteria bacterium | reverse complement strand
TTATGAAGGAATTTATGAGAGGCTTAATCTCAACCATTACTTTTGGGACGATGAGTGCCGAGTTTCCCCTATCGCCTCCCCCATGCGCAGGGGAGCTCTGCTCTTAACGGGTTCCAACGAGGTGATGGCCTCTTTTCCAAACAGAAGAATGACGGTTGAGCCCATGTTAAAGCGCCCCATCTCTTCCCCTCTTTTCAGCGTGACAGGATTGTTCTCTCCATATTTCCATACCTGTATATAGCGCCGATTGGGTGGGGTGATCTCACCCTGCCAGACAGTCTCAATGCTGCCCACAAAAAGGGCACCCACCAATATCATCGCCATCGGTCCGGCCGGGGTATCAAACAGTGCGACAACCCGCTCATTGCGTGCAAACAGTCCGGGCACCGTTCGGGTAGAGGGGTTGTTGACCGGATAGAGCCTTCCCGGAATGTAGACCATCTCTCGCAGAGTGCCCTCCAGCGGCATATGAATACGGTGGTAATCTCTGGGAGAGAGGTAGATCGTGGCGAACTGCCCATCTATAAAAGGGCGAGCGCGTTCGGCCCCTCCACCCAAGAGCGAGGTGAGGTTGAAACAGTGCCCTTTGGCCTGAAAAATAGTCTCTCTGTTGATGGCACCCGACTGGCTCACCACTCCATCGACGGGGCTAATGAGCGTCTGCTCACCCCCGGCAATGGGGCGTGCGTAGGTATTGAGTGTTCGGGTGAAAAAATCGTTGAATGAGGCGTACTCATCCAGCTCAGGGCGCTCAACGATAGAGAGGTCAATTTTATAGTGGCTGCAGAGCGTCCGAATCAGCCGTTGGGAGAGCCAGCGATTTTTGGAGCGGGCCACGGCATGTACTCCACGAGAGAGGGCATGGTGCGGAAGCAGCACAAGAGGTAGAAGAAAGAGTCGGTCCGTAATGTATTGCAGGTACTGTTTCATGGTGTGGTCTGTGTGGGATCCAGTCGAATGGCAAGGGTCTCTCCAATCTTTAAAGTAGACTTCTTACTGATGGTGTTCATCTTGACGAGGTGTTCTGTTGTGGTGTGAAATTTTACTGCGATCTCGCTCAGGGTATCATTGGGTCGAACCGTATAGTAGATGGTCTGTGTCGCCAGTTTGGAGAGGAATGCCGGGCGTGAACGCAGCTCTGGCAGGGGTTTATTGCGTTCACGCTTCCACACCACCAGTTTTTTTCCTATGTTGAGAATGTCTGCGGGAGCCATTCCGTTCCACTGAGCCAGCTGTCGGCTGGTGACGCCATATTTCCTGGCAATATCCCAGAGTGTCTCTCCAGAGTGAACCTCATGGCTATGGCGCTGACCGGGACGTCTACGGTTTTGCAGACGGTTGAGTCGATTACTGGTGCTCAGCGTATAGTTTTTCATGGCCTGTAAGGGCACCTGGATGGTGAGGGCTTTACCGGCTATGATTTTGTTGCTCTTGAGACGGTTCTGCTCTTTGATCGCGGCGATGGTGGTGTGGTATTTGTGAGCAATGGTGCTCAGAGACTCCCCCTTTGCCACCGTGTGCCGTTTCCACTGCGTCAGACGCTGAGGGGCATTTTTCAGGTTTTTTTGGTACCGTTCCACATGGTTGATCGGTAGCAGAAGTTGATGGGGTCCCTCAGGAGGAGTGGCCCACTGGTTAAGCCCCGCATTGTGCTGGTATAGCTTTTTGAGGGGAAGCTCGGCAAATTCTGCGGCCAGTGTGAGATCAATCTGCTCTCCGCCGGTTCCCACGATGGCAGTCAGTGGACGGTTGGGGATGTAAGGTAGCTTAAAGCCCTGCTTCTTACTGGTCTCAATGAATCGGGCCAGTGCCAATAGGCGAGGAACGTAACCCTGGGTCTCTTTAGGAAGCTTTAGATCCCAAAAGGTGGGGTGCTTCTTGTGCCCCTTCTTTTTGGACTGATGGTATTTTCTGATCGCCTTACGTACATTACCTGCCCCCGCATTGTAGGCAGCGAGTGCCAACAGCCAATCCCCTTTGAACTCTCTGGACATATCCTTCAAAAAATGGAGTGCGGCATCGGTTGAGGCAATGATGGAGCGTCGCTCATCAATCCACCAGTTCTGCTTCAGCCCATAGGTTTTGCCAGTCTCCGGGATAAACTGCCAGAGACCGGCAGCACGTCCCGGCGAGTAGGCATAGGCGCGGAAAGCACTCTCGACAACAGGAAGCAGTGCAAGTTCTAGTGGTAAATTCTTCCGTTGAGCCCGTTTAACGATGTGGTAGAGATAGGGTCTACCCCTTTTCAGTACCCGGTTTAGATAGTCGGGGTTATTTTTATACCAGAGAATGTGTGGAGCCAGACGTGGGTCACTGCGCGACGTCAGCTTCATTCCCCCGATGACCTCACTCCAGAGTGATTGACTGCCCGGTGAGCCAGCCACCCCAATGGAGGGGATGTGAAGGAGCAGGATCAGCAGTAGCAGAGGGGAGTTCATCTGGCTCAGGGAGGTTATTTGGTTGACGATACGCTTCATGGTTCGGGTATTATATAGGCTCCGCTCTTCAATTGAGTTTTATGAGTCCCCCTTTTTTATGCAACCCAGCTTACCTCTGCAGCGATGGCTCTCCTCCTCCGCCGGGCAGCTCCTGCTACAACAGGAGCATAGCTGGAACGGCGAGCTGTTGAAGCGGCTCTATGGGGTACACCTGATGCAGCTAGGGCTGGCCAAGGAGAACTATATCGAGCAGGCCACAGGGATGCACCACACGTTTGTGATGGACCTGGATGCCCATGAGGAGCAGAGCTGGGCGGTGGTTGAGGGGCACGAGAGCGCACTTCCGATTGCAACCGAATCGCTTTCTGCGGTGATTCTTCCCCATGTTCTGGAGTTCTCCAGTGATCCTCATCAACTATTACGTGAGGTGACGCGAGTGTTGACGGAGGATGGGAGTGTGGTGATTTATGGCTTCTCTCCCTGGGGGGCGCTCAATCTGGGGCGTAGAATCCCCTCTGGGCGTTACCTCTCTGCGGGTAAGGTGTCGGAGTGGTTGGCGCTGCTGGGGTACGAGCTGGTTCAGCAGCAGCAACTACCGTTGTTGGGCTGGTCCTGGAGCCGTTCCCGGTTGAACAGTGGGGCCTATCAGCTGGTCGCCCGGCGCCGCGTGGTGCCACTGAATCCCATTCGCTCACGCTGGCAGCGTAATCCAGTGGTGGCGACCAGAAATATGGTAAATAGCGAGTACGGTAACTATCTGCCTCAGACAAAAGAGCAGCAATGACGTCTGAGTTGAGGATTCCAGGTTAATAGAAGGAGATGGATAATGAGTAGTGCGGATGTCACTCCTGAGGTGACAGAGATCTTTACCGATGGAGGCTGTCGTGGCAACCCTGGTGTGGGAGGCTGGGGGGTGTTGCTGCGTCATGGTACGGTTGAGAAGAGGCTATTTGGCGGTGCCTGTCAAACGACCAATAACCGGATGGAGCTGTCCGCCGTGATCGAGGCATTGGTTGCGATCAAGCGTCCGGTTCCACTGCGGATAACCACCGACTCGAAATATGTGAAGGATGGGATTACCCAGTGGATCCACAACTGGAAAAAGAATGGCTGGAAGACGGCAGCAAGGAAGCCAGTCAAGAACGATGACCTGTGGAGAGCGTTAGACGTCCTGGTTCAGCAGTATGAGGTGGAGTGGTGCTGGATTAAGGGACACAGTGGTCACAGGGAAAATGAGATTGCAGATCAGCTTGCCAACCAGGGGATGGATGAGATGGAGTGTGGGGCGGAGAGGAGAGGTAACGGATGAGACAGATTGTACTGGATACTGAGACCACCGGGCTTGAACCAAAACAGGGGCACCGTATTATTGAGATTGGTTGTGTGGAGATGGTTAATCGACAGCTGACCAATAACCATTATCACCAGTATATCCAGCCGGATCGGGTGGTTGACGGTGGAGCCATTGAGGTGCATGGCATCACCAATAAGTTTCTTGCCGATAAACCCCGTTTTGAGGCGGTGGTAGATGATTTTATTGAGTATGTGCGGGGGGCTGAGCTGATTATTCACAATGCCCCTTTCGATGTCGGCTTTATTAACCATGAGCTGGGGTTGTTAGAGCGGGGGTTCTCTAACATTGATGAGATCTGTACCATTACAGATACCCTGCAGATGGCACGAAAACAGTATCCGGGGCAGAAGAATAGCCTGGACGCACTCTGTAGACGGCTGGATATTGATAACAGCCAGCGTACCCTGCACGGCGCACTGCTGGACTCTGAGATATTGGCAGAGGTCTATCTTTCGATGACAGGGGGGCAGACGGGTTTTGATCTGGATGGTCTGGGTGAGTTTGGTGGGGTAGAGCCCGTTCGACGCCTCTCCAGTGAACGTCCCCGCCTACCCGTCACCGCAGCCAGTCGTGAGGAGCTTGTGGCACACCAGGCATATCTGGAGAAAATAGGCAGCCCAACCCGCTGGTGAGGGCCGTGCCTGGAGTTACCTTACTTCTGCTCTGAGTTTCTGGAGAGCTTCATCACCATCTCTAATACCTCACTAGAGAGATAACCGGCAATCAATAGCAGAAAGCTGAGTGTCAGACCACTGACCAATATCCAGACTTCTGTAGTCTGTTTAAGTAGTGGGGCAATCATCTGCTGAAGGTGGTTGAGCCAGGGCGAGACCTCAACCTCCTCGATCTGTAGCAGGGTGAGTAGCGTGGCTGCTAGTGTAGCAACAAAGAGCACCTCGCCACTGAGTCGTGCCAATACCGTCACCACCTCGGAGAGGGCATAGCGGGGGTCATAGAGTGAACGGATCTCTGCCGCCCGCAGGAGCAGTAGGTGGATAACCATATAGCCAGCCAGTAGTAGCAGTAGTTGGGAGAGGATGGGCAGTAGCAGCGATGCTCCGGCAGGAAGGTCGACCATTCGTTGCCCGTTCTCAATGGCATCGCCCAGCAGATAGATAGTGAAAACAATGGCTGTAATCCGCAAAATGCCCGAAAAAGTGGTACGAAAAAAACGTCCATCCGTTAGTGCGGATAGCCAGTTATAGACAAATAAGAATTTTTCCATGGTTTGGAGGTTAATGTTTCCTGCGTATTGCATTGTTCAACAAAACAGCTACTCTATCTCTTTGGAGAATAGAATCCATGATCAGGATGCACCACACCATACAGGAGAGAGGCGATGGGGGACAAGAAGATATTTCTCTACTCAACAGAGGGGGAAGAGCAGGGAGCACTCCCCGTTATTGAGGGGAGTTATGGCCCTGATGTGATTGATGTACAGAACCTGCATGAACAGACGGAGATGTTTACCTTTGATCCGGGCTATCTCTCAACGGCTAGTTGTGAAAGCTCCATCACTTATATTGATGGTGACAAGGGAGAGCTCTATTATCGCGGATATGCGATTGAGGAGTTGGCAAAGCAGAGTAGCTATCTGGAGTGTTGCTATCTGTTGCTGAATGGTGAGCTTCCCGGAGCGGATGCACTGGGTGAGTTTGAGATGATCATCACTGAACACACCATGGTCAATGAGGCGATACGGCGCTTCTACGAGGGGATGCGATATGATGCTCACCCAATGGCCATTACCCTAGGAGTAGTGGGGGCACTCTCTGCCTTCTATCACGACTCCATTGATATCCGTAACCCTAAACACCGAACCATCTCGGCTCATCGTCTGATCGCCAAGATGCCCACCATTGCCGCCTACAGTTATAAATATACGATGGGTCAACCCTTTATGTACCCCAACAACCAGCTGGGTTACTCGGAGAACTTTCTCCATATGATGTTCGCGAATCCGGCATTTGAGTACAAGGTCAACCCGGTTGCGGCACGAGCGATGGATCTCATCCTGATTCTCCATGCGGACCATGAACAGAATGCCAGCACCTCCACGGTTCGTCTTGCGGGGAGCTCGGGGACCAACCCGTTTGCCTCTATTGCTGCCGGTATCGCCTCATTGTGGGGACCAGCGCATGGCGGAGCGAATGAGGCGGTGATCCGTATGCTGGAGGAGATTGGTACCAAGGAGTCTATTGTCCACTATGTGGAGCGTGCCAAGTCTAAAGAGGATAGCTTCCGTTTGATGGGCTTTGGGCATCGGGTCTATAAAAATCACGATCCACGGGCCAGAATTATCAGAAAGGCCTGCTATGAGCTACTGGACAGCCTCAACGAGAGGGATACTCCCCTGTTTGAGACCGCGCTGGAGCTGGAACGTATTGCGCTGGAGGATGACTATTTTATTGAGCATAAGCTCTACCCCAATGTCGACTTCTACTCGGGGCTGATCCTCAAGGCACTGGGAATCCCACTGAATATGTTTACAGTAATATTTGCGATGGCTCGTACAGCCGGGTGGATAGCTCAGTGGAGCGAGATGTTGGATGATCCGGCACAGCGTATCGGGCGGCCTCGGCAGCTCTATACCGGAGCCACACCACGCCCCTATGTGGAGATAGGGGAGCGGTGAGTGGTCAGATAGTTAGAGAATATCTTTTAGTGCTTTTGCAGGGGTGATTCTTAGCGCATTGTGTGCTGGTTTAGCCGCAATGGTGATAGTCTCACCCGTCTGTGGGTTACGTCCATCGCGAGCCTTGGTGGCCTTCTTTTTGTAGCGTTTGATGGTCATGAGTCCGGGTAGGGTGAAACGACCGACAGACCGTGGCTTGACGTGACGCTCAATAATGATGCCGAGACTGGCCATCACATCAGCAACCGCTTTTTTGGGAAGACCCGTGTCCTCAGTAATTGTGGTGATGGTTTGTGCTTTTGTGAATGCTTCTTTTACAGCGGTAGTTTTTGGTGCCATTACAGCGGTTCTCCTTCTCTTCGTTTGAAAACGGTACCCATTGAATCGGAAAATGGATAGCGATGAAACCCTATCTGAAGAGATTGTGTATGGTTTATAGAATAATGTGAAGTAAATTCTTTCTATTTTGATAAAAAAGTTATTTCAATAGAGTTTACACAGTAGATGAGCTGCCGAGTGGGGGGAAGTGTAGTGATCTATCGGGTGATATGGTGCGTTCGGCTACTCTACACGAGTGATTAGCTCATTTAGGGTTTGGCCTAATAGAAAACCATCCTCTGCCGTGATCCGGTGGGGTGCGTAGGTAGAGATGGATTGGCTTCGGTGTTGTAGGGCAGGTATGTTGTTCATGTCCTGGCTCCAGAACGGAACCAGTGCCTCGTTGGCCCTGGATGGGGGCTGCCTGCGAATGATAGAGACGTAGTGGAGTTTGGGGTGCGGCTGCTGGTTGAGCCAGTGGAGCAGGGTGCCCGGCTCTGCCACCATGAGTGCCTTGATCATGGGGCGGGAGCTGCGCAGTAAGCGGTATTTTTTATGAGCGATCAATCGGGCAGCCATTCTCAATGGAAAAGGGAGTGAGGCCAGATCGTCGGCAAGGTTGGCATAAGGGCTGCCCAGATGAGGGGAGGCGATGGTAATCACCCCCTGGAGGTGAGAGATCTTATTATTAACCGCGGTCATTCTTGAGACTACCCCCCCGGCAGAGTGGCCAATCAGATAGATCGGTTCACCGGGGTGGTTATTGGAGAGGGTGATCGTGATCTGCTCCAGTAGAGCGCTCTGTTGCTCCAGTGGGATCAGAGAGGGGATATCCGCTAAATAGAGGCGTCGGTTACCACGTGGTGCGTGGTGCGGTTTGGCATGTAATACCCCGCTGGGGCCGCCCGCTCTGACCCGACCTGCCCGCTCCCAGCCCAGTTGAGCGAGCGCATCTACGGCCCCACTCTGCTCCCATGAACGGCTGTTGCCTAACAGCCCATGTAGCAGAACAGCGATCTCCGCATGAGCCGTTAGGGGGGAGAGCAGAGAGAAGGTTAACCATAGTGAGCAGAGAAGTGGTCGATTCATGGAGGGGATGATTCACTTTTTTGCTCGCAACGTCAATCATTTGGATGATTTTATAGGGCACCTCTGAAAATGCACTTTTTCAGTGATTGCTGCG
>JABHIC010000110.1 GCA_018671205.1 Gammaproteobacteria bacterium | reverse complement strand
TGGTGACAAAGTAGTTGGTGTTCTCAATGCCGGCAAGAATGCCCTCAAACTGGAGGAGTTTTCCTACTCGGAAGTGGCTGAGAAAGGTAGAGAGTTGCGCCTCACTGATGGTGGTATAGACAGACATCAATGCTCACCAGTTGATGACTTCCAGCGGAAGAGCTCCCATTGTGGTGTGAGAAAGTCCTGTTGTTGCTCATCCTGGCGCAGATCAAGGTAGGCCGGTCTGTTGGAGGTATCCAGCAGGTAGCCTTTGGTGCGCACAGTTGGTGGGGGGGTGGTGGGCTGGCGAAGGCTATCCTGTAGGGTGGTGGACGGAGGGAGATCCGGCGGCAGGATAGGCATCATAGTAGACGTGCGGGGCACATGGGTCTCGGCGCTAGCCTGAAGAGCAGGTATCAGCAGCAGGAGTAGAAGGGTAGTTCGGGCTTTTATCATCATGGATCAGGTCGGTGGGGAAGTTACTGAGCTGTTATGATAATACGACATCTATAAATTATCAGCATCAATGTCACAGTTTCCTCTCTATTCACTCTCTCTGAGAGGGGATTTACCATAAATTCTACCCACAAAATCTGTTTATGATAATGAAACAAGCTCCACAACTGGTTCTGGTCGACGGCTCCTCCTATCTATTTCGTGCTTTTCATGCCTTGCCACCACTCACCAACTCCAGAGGGCAGCCCACCGGGGCGGTCTATGGGGTAGTCAATATGTTGAAAAGCCTGCTCGAAGAGTACCCGTCGGAGCAGGTGGCAATGATCTTCGATGCCAAGGGAAAGACCTTTCGTAATGACCTCTATCCGGCCTACAAGGCTAATCGTCCCCCGATGCCGGAGGATCTGCGTAGCCAGATTGAGCCACTCCATGCCATTATTGAAGCATTGGGGATTCCGCTGATTGTCCATGAGGGGGTGGAGGCGGATGATGTGATTGGCACACTGGCACGACAGGCGGAGGCCGATGGAGTATCGGTACTCATCTCCACCGGAGACAAGGATATGGCGCAACTGGTGGGGAACAAAGTAACCCTGATCAATACGATGAGCCAGTCGTTGATGGGGGTAGAGGGGGTGAAAGAGAAGTTTGGGGTGCGTCCTGAGCAGATTATCGACTATCTTACTCTGGTAGGGGATAGCTCTGATAATGTGCCCGGTGTCCCCAAGGTTGGGCCAAAGACGGCGGTGAAGTGGCTGGATCAATTTGGTTCGCTGGATGAAGTTATGGCCCGCGCCGATGAGGTGGGAGGCAAGGTGGGAGAGAGCCTGCGCCGCACTCTGGAGCAGCTACCCTTGTCAAGAACACTGGTCACCATCCGTTGTGATGTGGCGCTGGGGGTGGGTTTGGGTGATCTCAGGCCACAGCCGCCCAACTGGGAGCGGTTGAAAAAACTCTATGCCGAGATGGAGTTTACACGTTGGCTCACGGAGCTGTTGGGGGAGGCGGCAGTCGCAGACGAGATTGTGGCGGACAAGGCAGAGACGCTTCAGGTCGATACAATTTTCAGTGAGAGCGAACTGGAGAGCTGGATTGCGCGCCTGGAGACGGCAGAGCTATTCTCCATCGATACCGAGACCACCAGCCTGCGGGCGATGGAGGCGGAGTTGGTGGGGCTCTCCTTTGCGGTAGAGCCGGGCCATGCCGCCTATCTGCCACTGGCTCATCAGGATATGGAGGCACCGATCCAGCTTGATCGTGAGAGTGTGCTGGAGCGGTTGCGTCCACTGCTGGAGAGCGCGGATCAGGGCAAGGTGGGGCAGAACCTGAAATATGATGCCACCATCCTGGCTAACCACGGCATTCATCTGCGTGGGATCCGTTACGACACCATGCTGGAGTCCTATGTGGTGGATAGTTCCGCTACCCGACATGACATGGACTCCCTGGCGCTGAAATATCTGGGGCACAAAAATATCTCGTATGCAGAGGTGGCGGGGAAGGGGAAGAAGCAGCTCCGTTTTGATCAGGTGCCGATCAGCCAGGCCGCCCCCTACGCCGCAGAGGATGCCGAGGTAACCCTGCGCCTGCATCAGGCACTCTGGCCCATGCTGAGCGAAGAGCCAGAACGGGAGCCGCTCTTCCGTGACGTGGAGATGCCACTACTGGAGGTGCTGGGACGGATGGAGCGCAACGGGGTGTTGGTGGATGTGCCAATGTTGCAGCAACAGAGTCAGGAGCTGGCGGTGAAGATGGTGGAGATTGAGAAAGAGGCCTTCGAGGAGGCGGGGGCTCCATTTAATCTCTCCTCGCCAAAGCAGATTCAGGCAATTCTCTATGAACAGCAGGGGTTGCCGGTGCTGAAAAAGACCCCCAAGGGGCAGCCCTCCACCGCAGAGCCGGTGCTTCAGGAGCTGGCGCAGGAGTATCGTCTGCCGCAGCTGATTTTGCAGTACCGGAGTATGAGTAAACTCAAATCCACCTACACCGATAAGCTGCCACAAGAGATTAACCCCGTTACCGGGCGTATCCACACCTCTTACCATCAGGCGGTGGCTGTCACTGGGCGGCTCTCCTCCTCGGATCCCAATCTGCAAAATATTCCGGTTCGAACCAAAGAGGGGCGGCGTATTCGCCAGGCATTTATTGCACGCGAGGGGTATACCCTGCTCGCGGCAGACTACTCACAGATTGAGCTGCGTATTATGGCCCACCTCTCCGGGGACAGTGGGTTATTGGAGGCATTCCACTCCGGGGCTGATGTACATAGAGCCACCGCAGCAGAGGTATTTGGCGTGGCACTGGAGGCGGTTCAGAGTGAACAGCGCAGAAGTGCCAAAGCGATCAATTTTGGGCTGATCTATGGAATGTCTGCCTTTGGGCTGGCCAAACAGTTGGGGATCAGCCGAGGGGCGGCGCAGCAGTATGTTGATCTCTACTTTGAGCGCTATCCGGGGGTGAAGCTCTATATGGAGCAGACCCAGGAGCAGGCACGGCAGCAGGGTTATGTAGAGACGCTGTTTGGGCGCAGGCTCTACCTGCCAGAGATTAATTCACGCAATGGTCAGCGCAGACAATATGCCGAGCGCACCGCAATCAATGCCCCGATGCAGGGGACCGCTGCCGACATTATCAAGCGGTCGATGATTACGGTGGATCGGGCGCTGACTGAGAGTGGGATAGATGCGATGATGATCATGCAGGTTCACGATGAACTGGTCTTCGAGGTGGCCTCGGAGCAGTTGGAACCATGGAGTGAGCGGGTGCGAAAAGAGATGGAGGGGGCCGCAGAGCTGGATGTGCCTCTGCTGGTAGATCTGGGGAGTGGGCGTAACTGGAATGATGCACATTAACCTCAACCTCTTCTGTGCCTTGTTTTGCGCTAAAACGAGGGTTTTATGCTGAATGGGAACTTTAACAGTTGGACAGGGTCATACACGGTAACTGCAAACAAAAACAGCCCTATTTTGGGCTGAGACGCAGTGCCCCGCCTAGGTCTCTCCTCCCTAACCTGAGCGGGGCTTTTTTTTGGTATCCGGAAAGTTCGGTTGCTCAGCATGGAACAGAGCACCATTATCAGTCATCACCACACCATCCCACAGTCACAATGCTGTGGAGTATGGGCGGCTATGGGGAAATACATGGCTACGAGATGGGTGTGGTAAATTTTTGAATGAGAGTGGAGGAGGAATAGTGAGTCCGGGCATACTCATTGTGGCTCTCGTGCTCAAACACAGACTCTCCTGTTGAGCAGAAGCAGTAATCCAACAGTTTGCCGTGTTGTCAATCAGCTGATCCAGTCCATGATTTTTGACTGTGCCTCATCCACCCCCACCCCTTTAGTGGCCGAGAAAATCTGTGCGCTGACCCCGGGGAAATCGGTTTTCAGAACGCCACGTACCTTTAGCAGCGCATTCATTGCGGCTCCGCGTTTCAGCTTATCGGCCTTGGTCAGCAGGATGTGAAGTGGGCGATTGATGAAGTGGCTCCACGCCACCATCTTTTGGTCATTCTCGGTCATCGGGTGGCGAATATCCATCAGGATGATCACTCCACGCAGTGCCTCCCGCTGTTTCAGGTACTCCCCAAGATTCTGTTCCCACTGCTGTCGAACCTTGAGTGGTACCTTGGCAAAACCGTAGCCGGGAAGATCGACCAGAAAGTGCTGCTCGTCCAGAGAGAAGAAGTTGATCAGCTGGGTTCGGCCGGGTGTTTTACTGGTACGGGCGAGCCCTTTTATTCCGGTCAGGCGGTTGAGTGCACTGGATTTGCCCGCATTTGAGCGCCCGGCAAATGCGACCTCAGCGATGCTCTCAGTTGGGCAGCGTGAAAGATTGGGGGCACTGGTGACGAAGGTGGCTTGATTCAGGTTCATTCCGCAATTATACGCCTCACAGGTTGAAGTTCAGCTGATTGCGCATATAATTGTCAGTCTTCTATTACATAGTATGGATCGTTTCATGCGCCAATGTGGGCACCACTCCACTATAGAAACAAAGGAACAGACAATGAAGAAGGTCGTTTGGACACAAGCTTGGGTTGCCGCCGTAGTACTGACCGTTTCGGGCTCAGTCGTGGCTGCGGGTGATGTCAATGCCGGTAAGGCCAAGGCTGCGGTCTGTGGTGCCTGTCACGGAATGAATGGAGAGGGTAATCCTGCATTCCCTGACCCAATGAACCCTGGCAAGACCAAGGCGGTCCCCTCTCTGGCGGGTCAGAGCGGTGGTTATTTGGTCAAACAGCTACACGATTTTAAGTCTGGTGCACGTAAAGATCTGTTGATGACCGGGCAGGCCATGGGGCTGAGTGATGGTGATATGGATAATCTCGGTGCCTACTTTGCAGCGCAGAGTGGAAACTCCGGGGCCACGGTGGATGCAGATCTGGCAGCAAAGGGTAAGCGTCTCTATCAAGGTGGCGATATGGCGCGTGGGGTGACAGCCTGTATGGCCTGTCATGGGCCAGATGCCGCAGGTAATGATCTGGCTAAATGGCCAGCACTGAGTGGTCAGCTGGAGGGATACACCGTTGCTCAGATCAAACTGTTTCGTTCCGGTAATCGTGACAATGACCCCAATAATATGATGCGTGATGTGGCTAGTCGTCTGACCGATAGTGATATTGCTGCGCTGACCGCCTATCTGCAATCGATC
>JABHIC010000109.1 GCA_018671205.1 Gammaproteobacteria bacterium | reverse complement strand
TCATACCAGCCCCAAGGACGGTAGACTTTGCGGTGGAGTTGTTCTTCGCAGCGATCTTGTTGCTGGAGTTGTTCTACGATGCTTTTGACTTGTTGAGCTTGCTCTTTGATTGTGATGAGCGTGGCGTCTGCTGTGTCGATGATGATGAGGTTTTCAACACCGATGGCGGCGATGATATGGTGGTCAGCATGGATGTAGCTGTTGGTAGTATCTATCGTGATTGCGTCACCTTTGATGACATTGTTGTTTTGGTCTTTTTTGCCTATTTCGTGGAGTGCTGTCCAGGATCCGATATCATTCCAGCCCGCGTCTAGTGGTACGACTACGGCTTGATCTGTCTTTTCCATTAGGGCGTAGTCGATAGAGTCACTGGTTGTGGCAGCGAAGGATTCACTCTCTAGGCGTATAAAATCAAGGTCTTTGGTTGCTTTTTCTATGGATTGTTGGGTGATTTGGACTATATCTGGCGCATGGATGGCCAGTTCTTTGAGCAGGTGGTCGGTTTGGAATAGGAACATGCCGCTATTCCAGAGGTAGCTGCCCTCTTTTAGGTACTGTTCTGCGGTTTTTTGGTTGGGTTTTTCTTTGAATCTTTCTATTTTTTCCGCTTTACCCACATCCCAGCCTTCCCCCTGGGAGAGGGAAGGAGCTTCTGTTTTTATGTAGCCATAGCCCGTGTGGGGGGTTGTTGGAGTGATGCCGAAGGTTACTAATTTTCCGTTTTCGGCCTGTTTTGATGCGGTTTGTATTGCTTGGTGGAAGACGGGGATGTCTTGGATTACGTGGTCTGCGGGTAAAATCAGCATCTGAGACAATGGGGCACAATACTTAATTATGTAGTGTGCTGCAGCGGCAATGGCTGGAGCTGTGTTTTTTCCTACGGGTTCCAAGAGAATTTTTGGGGTATTGATACCGATCTTGTGTAGCTGTTCTGCAACTAGGAAGCGATGTTCTACGTTGCAAATAATGATTGGGTCTGCCAAGTTCTCTAGCCCCTTTAGGCGCTGGAGGGTAGCCTGGAGCATAGTTTTCTCTTCTGCCAGAGGCAGATACTGTTTAGGGTACTGCTTGCGGGAGAGGGGCCAGAGCCGAGTACCTGAGCCACCTGAGAGAATTACTGGGATAATCTTCATACTAACTGTCATGCCCAAATAGGTCTCTTGTTACCACTCTATCCTCCACATCCCGGATCTCATCGGCCAGTCGGTTGGCGATGATGAGGTCGGATTGCTGTTTGAAAGCGTCCAGATCTCTGATCACTCTGGAGTAGTAGAACTCATCCTCTTCGAGAACCGGCTCATAGATCACCACCTCAATCCCTTTGGCCTTGATCCGTTTCATGATTCCCTGGATGGAGGAGGCCCTGAAGTTGTCGGAGCCACTCTTCATGATTAACCGGTAGACGCCGACCACGGTTGGGTTCTGTTGGATGATGCTATCGGCAATAAAGTCTTTTCGGGTACGGTTGGCATCGACGATGGCGTGGATGAGGTTGCTGGGGACATCTTTGTAGTTGGCCCGTAGCTGTTTGGTGTCCTTAGGGAGGCAGTAACCGCCATAACCAAAGGAGGGGTTGTTGTAGTGGGTACCGATTCTGGGGTCAAGCCACACCCCTTCGATGATGTGTTTGGTGTCGAGCCCATGGACCTGAGCATAGGTATCGAGTTCATTAAAGTAGGCGACCCGCATGGCAAGATAGGTGTTGGAGAAGAGTTTGACCGCCTCGGCCTCGGTGGAGTCGCTAAAGAGGACGGGGATATTTTTATCCTCTGCCCCCTCTACCAGTAGGTCGGCAAACCGTCTGGCACGCTCGCTCTGCTCTCCCACAATGATACGGGAGGGGTGGAGGTTGTCGTAGAGCGCCTTGCCCTCACGTAGAAACTCCGGAGAGAAGAGGAGGTTTTTAGACCCCAGCTCTTCACGGGTCCGCTCGGTGAAGCCCACGGGTACGGTGGATTTGATCACCATCACCGCATCAGGGTTAAGGGTCATTACATCCCGAATCACCGCCTCAACTGAGCGGGTATTGAAGTGGTTGCTCGGTGTCGTAGTCGGTGGGGTGGCGATAATAACGTAGTCAGCCCCCCCCTGTATGCCGTCTCTTTATCGAGGGTGGCGGTAAAGTTGAGATCCCGATGATTCAGAAACTCGCTGATCTCGGCATCCTCTATCGGGGATTTCCCCCGATTAAGCATCTCAATCTTCTCGGAAATAATGTCGAGTGCCACCACCTCATTGTGCTGGGCCAGCAACATTGCATTAGATAGGCCTACATAGCCGATGCCGGCAATAGCGATCTTCTTCATATCGGTTGGATGATGTTTCTTACTATCAGTAGTTGGGTGACAGACTCCACAGACTCTTCAAGTGTTTGTCGATCTGTGTTGACGGTCAATTCCGGCTTTTCCGGGGGTTCATAGGGGGAGCTGATCCCGGTAAACTCCTTCACCTCTCCAGCTCTAGCTCGTTTGTATAGACCCTTTATATCTCTGGATTCACACACTTCAATTGGGCAGTCGACATGAATCTCTATAAAGTCCCCATGGGGCATCAGCCCTCTTACCTTTTTACGCTCATTACGATATGGGGAGATAAAGGCGGCGAGGACGATCGTACCTGCCTCAATAAAGAGCTTACTCAGCTCCCCAATTCGCCTGATGTTCTCTTTTCTATCCTCATCACTGAAATCAAGATCTCCACATAACCCGTGACGCACGTTATCTCCATCCATCACAAAGGTACTGCAACCTTGCTGATGCAGCCTCTCTTCAACCACATGGCAAACAGTCGATTTACCTGAACCGGATAGCCCCGTGAACCAGAGCACAACTGATTTGTGTCCATTTTGCTGGTTGCGGCGTTCACGAGTTACGGTAGCGTGGTGCCAGACTGTATTTGTGCTGTTCATTACCCGAATATCTTTATGCCGCTTTTCTCATTTTTCTGCTATCGCGCTCCATGATGCACATAAGTTCGATATATCGGTACTCTTTGTTACCCGTGGTCAACCTCTCTTGTGCCCCCTGCTCTTGTAGGCTCTGCAGATTGACCACCATGAATTTTCCATTCTGTGTGATCAGGTCTTTAATACCAACGGTACTTCTTGCAGGGGTTACGCCTATCCCTACTGAGGGTTGGATCAGTAGGTGATCTTCAAGTAGTGGCGCGACCTGATACCCCTGGCTTTCTAACTGCGCTTGAGCAGTTTTGAGTTGACGGGGCTTGGTCCAGGCGACGAAACAGGGTTCTGCAGGATTGAAATTGGAGTACATTTAGAGGATGTTCGGATACTGAGAATTCACGCTACCGCCACTCTGCTCACACTATGTTAGTGAAGAGTTTCCAGTGGGTGCCATACGAATTAACTCGTACGTTACTGGTGAATTGCGCGGCATTATACTAAACATTTTTGGTCGTGGCTAGTGTTTTTGAGACAAAAAGCTATAAAATGACACGCCCGAGACGATTCGAACGTCCGACTTCTACCTCCAGAGGGTGCGCTCTATCCAGCTGACTACGGATGCATTATTGCCTTTGCTATCAATTATCACGCAATAATCTGATGCCGCTAATTCGGTGATTTATGATTCATCCAACCACTCAGCAATGAGAGCCAATCTGATAGCATCTAACAAAACCCCTGAACGGTCTTTCATTTCATTATTACCCTTGTTTATTGGCGCAATCGCCTCTGACTTTACTCGAATGTCGACCACTCCTTTTTTAGGGCCATTTTTTTGGATAGCACATGCATCTCGTACCTTTTCATAGACCTTAAGGACTCCTAACTTTTTGCTCCAATAATCGTGCTGTTTTTCTGGCTTGAGTGTAGTTCCTTCTATCAATGGGCTGTGCTCTACCACAATAGTCGAAAGTGGCATTTCCAGCTTTATTAGCAGCCAAATCCACCGTTTTGCCTCCTGAAGTGAGCCGGTCCGAATCGTGAACGGCTTCCCCTCCACCCATAGACTTGGTAACGACTCGATCACTTTCCTAACTCTATTCTGAGTTGCCTGCACCATTAGTTGTGGTGGGTCCCCCTCTCTACGCAGCTGATCCAGGATAGTGGCAGCTTTTATAGCGTGGGTTCGCTGACTTTTCCCTCTTGGCAAATCCAGTGGGACACTAATGCTATTGGTATAACGATTTTTCAGAAAAGTAACCGTAATACCATCAGGTAATTCACGATATCTGCTCGCCCATTTTCTAATTCGTTTGGCATCAACCTGGAGCTGAGCCGCCACCTCATCTACAGTCTTGGTCTGTAACAACAGCAGCGCTGTTGAAATAATCTGTAATCGCTCTTCCGGACGAATCTCCATTCGACCATTATCAGTATCAGAGTCATAGAGGCTCTCTCTAGCCTGGCGCTCACAACCATGCTCCAACAGTCTTGCTGATTTCAGCGGCATTGATGTATGGCTACTCATCGAGGTGTGTACATCGGCGTCGGCAATTACACTCCATTTATGCCCTAGCAGCGTTTGAAAAAACTGCTTGTCAACATTCGGCATCATCCTGTGAACATAAATGCCGAGCAGCAGATCCATCAGGTGAAGATAGCTGTGAAGGGTTGTTCCACTACTGATATGCCCTAATATTCTGGAAACCTGCATTAATGAACGGCGATTGGTAGGTGCTGTTCCCAAAAGAGATTCTCTAATCAATGGAGCCGTTTCCAGCAAATATTCTTTGCTCTCCTGATCGGGCAGAAACCACTCAGGCAGTACGAGTCCACTCTTCTTCATCTCATAGATGGCAAACCGCAACAATAGCCAGTTCCCACAAGAGTGCCTGAGATGATGAAAACGGAAGGTATGATCGCCTGTGACACGCTGAAGTGATTCCCGTATCCAGTTGAGTCTCCGGTCCGTATCCAGAACCTTTGTCTCAAGCTGAAAGCCAGGAAAAAGAAATTGTCCGGCCTGCTGTTTTACTTCAACTCTTCTCCTGCCCAGCCAGGATTTGAGGCACGCCAACTGTTGTTCAGGCATCATCACGCTGGCTGGTATCATCCTGATGGAGTTATCGGTCTTGAGCCCTCTCACCTTGTTGGGCTCTACTCGCAGATAGAGATCCACCTCGCCAATACAATCCTCAACCAACAGCCCCAATACCTCGGAGCGACGAAGGCCTAGATAGAATCCGATAGACATCATGATACAAAGCACTTCGGCTAGATCAATATCCCTCTGCCGCAACGCGACCTCATCATAAAGAAGCCGCTGCGCTCTGAGGAAATCACTCGGCGAGATCACGTTAGCATCAACCATGACACCATCTGGGGATGAGCTGGTTGAAATATCAGATATACTGATCGCTTGCGCACCGTGGTGTTTCACAAGAAAACGGTGCCAGGAGTAGAGTGCTGTCCGCACCCTCTTTCGCACTCCTGCCGAGCCGATATGTTCGATAATCGATTGATAGAGTGAGACAAGCTCTTCCCGCCCAAATGCTGTTGGGTCATGACTGCCCAACAACCCCACCAGACGTGTCCCCATTGCATTGAGGAAGCTGTAGATCGTTTTGGGACTCAGCACCTTGCTACTGTGACCGCCTTTTACCAGTAACCAACCAGAAACCCACTGTGCAAGGATATCTATGCTGGGCAAGAGCTGGGACTGCTCTAGTCTCCACTGTTCAACCCGTTCTCGAAGTTGAGCACGGGTCCCCCTCACGATCTGGATCAACTGCCTGTATTGCTGAGGTGAAAACGTATCCTGATTTGTTTCTGCTCTGTCTTGAGATTCAACCTGCTCAGTGGATCTAGAGGGTTGCCTTCGACCTCTCCATGATTTTTCCTCTAACAGGAGATCCATCTGAATCCGCTGTGGTGGTGAGGTTAATCGCATCCATGCTTCTTGAGGGACGGTGCTACTTGAATATTTATTCAATGCATAACTGACCAGATAGGGGGGCAAATGGCAATTTAGATGTACCCGAATTGCAGCATGAAGATCTTTCAATGAAGTAGGCAGCTGTTCAGAGAAGTAGCCAAACTTTGCATACTCACGCAATGCCTTCATCAACC
>JABHIC010000108.1 GCA_018671205.1 Gammaproteobacteria bacterium | reverse complement strand
GGGCGCATAAAAAGAGATTGACATCAGTTTAATATTCAATTATAGTATTGATCATTGTTTGAACGAACAGATTTATAGACTCCTCCAACCTCCTTTGGTGGTTATTAGCGCAACCTACGGGTTGCGCTTTTTTTTTGGGGAGGGATATGCCGGAGCATCAGAAGGTGGTTGATGAAGTGATGATCTGTTATAGTATATAAAAATAGTCGGGTATTTTCTGGAGTAGCAAGATGGCATATAGTGACAAAGTGATGGATCATTATGAGAACCCACGTAATGTAGGGGTGATGGACAAGGACTCTGGTGACGTGGGTACGGGTATGGTGGGTGCACCAGCCTGTGGGGATGTGATGAAGTTACAGATTAAGGTGAGTGACGGAGGGGTCATTGAGGATGCCAAATTTAAGACCTATGGTTGTGGCTCAGCAATCGCTTCCAGTTCATTGGTCACGGAGTGGGTGAAAGGCAAGACCCTGGAGGAGGCGCAGCAGATTAAAAATTCTGAAATTGCAGAGGAGCTGGCACTTCCCCCCGTTAAGGTGCACTGTTCTGTGTTAGCAGAGGATGCGATTAAGGCTGCGGTAGAAGATTACCAGTCTAAACAGTAGCGGCTGGCGGTTACTGTGATACGTGTACTCTATTTTGCCCGCTTGGCGGAGGCTTTCAAGAAGAGCGGAGAGCCGATGATGAAGGGAAGCGCATCGACTGTGGGGCAGATTGTGGAACGCCTCAAGAGACGGGACGAGCTTTGGGATAAGATGTTGGTTGAGGGGGAGTTCCAGATTATGGTCAATAAGCAGATTGTCAACCATGACCATCCGATCAAGGATGGTGATGAGATTGCTCTGGTATAGAGTCCGGGCTCTATCTCCTACGGTGCCTGCGGTGAGGTTTCCATTGACTTACCGATTGCATAATCATCGGATAGGGGAATTTCTCAATCCTCTCAAATGTTAAAATTGCCTGCCTGATCAGTGTCGGGATATCGCTGGAAGCCTCCGCTTCTGCAGAGAGCGAACGCTGTATGCCCAGAATGCCACCACATTGAACTCTTAGCTCCATATTATTGGTCGCTTGCTGTGGCAGTTGGGTGACCCCCAGGGCAAAACGGCTCTGCTCATGCAGTAGATTAGCCAGAGTTTCACACTGTTGATGGTTCTCTTCATCACTGCACTGTATCCCGTGACGCTCAGCAATATGGAAACTTTCTGCTGATTTACAGCGGAATTGTCCATTCAAAAGTGCTTTGGCGAAGAAGCAAAGGTAGTTCTCTGACATAAAATCCCCTAATATTCCGACTAAAACAGTGGGTTATGGCTATTGCTGCGAGTATAGCACGGGAACCATTTTTCCCTACATAACTATATGATTATTTAAGTACATTGTGATTTTACGTGGAAATTTCCAGGTAGAGCGTCCTCTTTTATTGATATCACAAACAAGAATTATCTTGGATAAATAAGGGTTGTTTATATCAAAAGAAGATATCCCTGCTTGAACCGATAGGCAGAGTCGATAGAGTTGCGTGGCTGAAAAAAACAGTGTTGGAATAACAGAGGGTCGGGAGGTGGATTGCTGGATGCAATAACTCCCTGATGACAACTCAGATTCAGTGGCTCAGCTTCACTGATACAGACGAAAGGAAAACGATGTCAAATCTAGTCAAACCACATGGTGGCGCTGAACTGAAGCCACTACTGCTTGAAGGAACTGTGCTTGAGGATGAGAAAGCACATGCTGAGACACTACCTAAGGTCAAAGTGAGCTCGCGTGAGGCGGGTGATATCTACATGATGGGCATCGGTGGTTTTTCTCCACTGGACGGTTTCATGAACCATGCTGACTGGAAGGGGGTTTGTGATAGCTACACTATGGAGAGTGGGCTGTTCTGGCCGATTCCGGTGACCCTCTCTACTGATACAGCTACTGCCAACGATATTCACGAAGGGGGGGCGGTTGCGCTGGTTGATGGAGAGAGTGGTAGCATCATCGCAACCATGACCGTCAATGAGAAGTACGGTATTGATAAAGAGCACGAGTGTAAATCAGTTTATAAGACGACTGACATAGAGCATCCCGGCGTACAGATGGTAATGGATCAGGGAGATATCAATCTTGCTGGCCCGATCAAGGTGCTCTCACTGGGCGGCTTTCCTGAGACTTACGGTGAGCAGTTCATGACCCCAATGCAGACCCGTGCACTGTTCGAGTCCAAGGGGTGGAAAACAATTGCAGCGTTCCAGACCCGTAACCCGATGCACCGCTCACATGAGTATCTGGCAAAAATTGCTATTGAGACACTGGACGGCGTGCTGGTTCACTCCACACTGGGTAAGCTGAAACCCGGCGACATCCCCGCCGAGACTCGCTCCAAGGCCATTCAGGCGTTGATCGATAACTATTTTGTCCCCAATACCGTGGTACAGGCGGGCTATCCACTGGATATGCGCTATGCCGGGCCGCGTGAGGCACTGCTACATGCCGTATTCCGTCAGAACTACGGCTGTTCACATCTGATTGTTGGACGTGACCACGCGGGTGTAGGGGACTACTATGGTCCATTTGATGCGCAGGCGATCTTTGATGAGATCCCTGATAACGCACTTGAGACCCAGCCACTGAAGATTGACTGGACTTTCTGGTGTAATGCCTGTGATGGCATGGCCTCGATGAAGACCTGCCCACACGGCAAGGATGATCGTATTCTGTTGTCGGGTACCAAGGTACGTAAGATGCTCTCCGAAGGTGAGATTCCACCCGCAACCTTCAGCCGCCCTGAGGTTGCTGAGGTGTTGAAAGCGTACTATGCCAGCCTGAGTGACGAAGACAACGTCAAGGTAGAGATGAAAGGGCATTCCGCCCAGTAATGAAATAGTGCTCCGGCTCCCTCGAGCCGGAGAAGTAACTCGAGAGTCTGTGGTCTGTTTATTGGTTCGGATCGCAGGTGATTTTAAACTGCAGTAAAACTGGAGAAAGTAGAACCATGCCAACTTATGTACGTACTGATAAGTGCGATGGCTGTAAGGGTGCTGATAAGACCGCTTGCATGTACATCTGCCCACACGACCTGATGAAACTGGATATGGACGGTTCTGAGACCGGCCACGCCATGAAATCATTTAACCAGGAGCCAGAGCAGTGCTGGGAGTGCTACTCTTGTGTCAAGATTTGCCCACAACAGGCAATCGAAGTCCGCCATTATGCAGACGTCGTACCTCTGGGTGGTTCTGTTCAGCCTATTCGCGGTACTGATTCCATTATCTGGAGTATCAAGTTCCGTAACGGCACTCTGAAGCGCTTCAAGTTCCCCATCCGTACCCCCCCTGAGGGTTCAATCGACCCATACGGTGGCAAGCCTGAGGCTGATATGGCGAAGATCAAGGATACTGGATTCTTCGTACAGCACAACGGCTACCGTAGTGGTGATCCAAGCGAGCTGATCTGCAAGTAAGCAGTAGTATCGTAAACGAATTTATTGAAATAGTAAGAGGAATTTAGAATGGCTGAATTTGGAAATCCCGATGTCGTTCAGGAAGAGTGTGACGTCCTGATGATCGGCGGTGGTATGGCGAATTGCGGTGCTGCATATGAGATCGGCCCTTGGGCTGAAAAGGCAGAGGCTGAGCTGGGCCGTCCGATGAATATCAAGCTGGTCGATAAGGCCGCGCTGCCACGTTCTGGTGCAGTTGCACAGGGCCTTTCTGCGATCAACACCTACATTGGTGCTGAGCAGGATCCTGCGGATTACGCGCGTATGGTCTCTAACGACCTGATGGGCATCACCCGTGATGACCTCGCGTACGACCTGGGTCGTCACGTGGATGAGTCTGTACATCTGTTCGAAGAGTGGGGTCTACCTATCTGGAAGATGGACGAGAATGGTGAGCGTTTTGACGGCGCACAGGGTATGGCTTCTCTGGCGGATGGCGGCAAGCCCGTACGTTCCGGTAAATGGCAGATTATGATCAACGGCGAGTCCTACAAGTGGATCGTTGCTGAGGCTGCACAGAAGGCTTTGGGTGCTGAAAACATCCGTGAGCGTGTATTTATGGTTAAGCTGATCAACGACAAGAACGACAAGAGTCGTGTTGCCGGTGCAATCGGTTTCTCTGTACGTGAGCACGTAATCTATGTCTATAAAGCGAAGGCTATCCTGCTAGCTGCCGGTGGTTGTGTAAACATCTTCCGTCCACGTTCTGTTGGTGAGGGTACGGGTCGTGCTTGGTACCCAGTATGGAATGCAGGTTCTACCTACTCTATGGCTGCTGAGGCTGGTGCCGAG
>JABHIC010000107.1 GCA_018671205.1 Gammaproteobacteria bacterium | reverse complement strand
GTAAGGGGATTATTGACCCCTCTACCCTTACCGAAACACCGGAGATCTTGGTGTTTGGTATGTTGGCTGCACTGCTGGCGGCAGCAATCTGGTTGATGGTTGCCTCCATCAAGGGGTGGCCGGTCTCTACCACCCACTCCATTGTGGGGGCCCTGGTCGGGTTTGCGGTAGCCGGGATTGGGGTGGATGCGGTGAACTGGGGAAAAATCGGCCAGATAGCAGCCAGCTGGGTGGTTTCACCCGTACTGGGAGGGATCATCGCCTTTATGTTGATGCTGAGTATCCGCAACAGAATCCTCAATACGGAAAACCCATTCGAGAGTGCCAAGCGCTATGGCCCCCTTTATGTTTTTCTGCTGGGGTTTATCGTCTCTCTGGTGACCCTCTTCAAGGGGCTAAAACATCTGCACCTAGAGTTAACGACAGTGGAGAGTCTGCTACTTGCCGTGCTGATCGGGGGGGGCATTGCCGTGATTGGCTGGTTATTGATCCGCCGTATTGAGGTGGATACAGAGGCCGACAAGGTGTTCCACTTTGCCAGTGTCGAGCGGGTTTTTACCCCGATGATGATCTTTGCCGCCTGTGCGATGGCATTTGCTCATGGCTCAAATGACGTGGCGAATGGTATTGGGCCACTGGCGGCCGTGGTGAGTATTGTCAACTCCGGGGGGGAAGTGATGCAGAAGGCGGGGTTGCCGGTCTGGATACTGCTGCTGGGTGGTACCGGTATTGTGCTCGGTCTGGCGACTATGGGCTATAAAGTAATGCGTACCATCGGTAACGATATTACTGAGTTGACGCCAACCCGAGCCTATGCAGCCACATTAGCGGCGGCCATCACCGTGGTATTCGCCTCCAGAACCGGGTTGCCGGTATCCACTACCCATATTGCGGTGGGTGCGGTGATTGGCGTGGGTTTTGCACGAGGCATTGGGGCAATTGATCTCCGTATGGTTGGTAATATTGTGATCTCCTGGGTAATTACCCTGCCGGTTGCCGGAATTATGGCGGCACTTTTCTTCTTTACCTTGAAGGGGATGTTTTCTATCTAGTAAAATCCTCAAATGAGGAGGGGGCGATGTAGTGGAGTTATGGGTAAACCTTCAGTTGCAGTGGGAGTCAATGGTGGTTTTTCTCACCATCGATCCCGCGCGCCTGGCAGAGCCCGATATGGTGATACGAATCACCCTGCAGGGGGTGCTGCTGTTTGGCTCAGCCTTCTTCTCTGGCTCAGAGACCGCGCTCTTTTCTCTCTCCCGACTGGATCTTCACCGCCTGCGTAGAGAGAAGAGCGGCACGGTTGAGACCCTCCACGCGCTACTGGATCAGCCTCGTCGGCTGATTATCTCCATTCTGTTAGGTAATGAGCTGGTCAATATTGCGGCGGCAGCCAATATGGCGGGTATTCTGGTGGCCCTCTATGGGGCAGAGTATGCGGGCTGGATCAATGTGGTGGTGATGGTACCTCTGCTGCTGCTGTTGGGAGAGGTTACCCCCAAGACCATAGCGGTCTCTAATCCGGTGACTATCAGTAGCCGTTTTGTGGCGCATCCGATGTCGCTCTGGGTCAACTTTATCTCCCCCTTGCGCTGGGTGGTGCGTGGGGTGGCAGACCGCATAACTACCTGGTTGGTGGGGGAGGAGAAGGCCGCAGAAAATATCCTCCAGGTAGATGAGTTTCGTAGTTTGGTGGAGGCGGTGGCCAGGGAGGGGGAGCTGGATGCGACAGAGAGAGCCCTGATCTACAACCTTCTTGAGGCCGGAGATACAGAGATTGTGGAGGCGATGACCCCACGCATCCGGGTCGATTTCATTGATGGGGAGCTGCCGGTTGATGAGATGGTGGACTGTTTCCGAAAACTACAGCACCCGCGGGTTCCTCTCTTCTCCGGGCATCGTGATAATCTGGTTGGCTTTCTCCATGCGGAGGATGTGCTGCGTCTGGTGATGGATAAAGTGGATCTCACCACCCTTGATCCAGCGGGTATCATCCGTCCACCGGTGGTGGTTCCCCCGACCAAAAGGGTGGATGAGATGTTTGAGTTCTTTCAGGACAATAATGCCCGTGCGGCTATCGTTCTTAATGAGTTTGGCGGGGTCGATGGAATCATCACTATGAAGGATGTCTTGACCTTCATCTTTGGACAGATTATCGGACAGATTAAGGGGTCAGAGCTCTATCAGCATAATGATGAGAACGAGTATGAGCTTCCTGGAGATATGAAGCTAACCGACTTTAACAACCTCACTAACTTTGGCATTGATGATCCCCGTATGACCACAATTGGCGGGGTACTGTTCCGTCACCTGGATCGGTTGCCACAGGTTGGAGATCAGGCGATCAGCCCGGAAGGGGTCGTGATTCGGGTACTGGAGATGGAGGCTCATCGGATCGTACGGGTTCATGTCTCGGTGGGGACGGGCGAGGCTGACAATGATAATTTAGAT
>JABHIC010000106.1 GCA_018671205.1 Gammaproteobacteria bacterium | reverse complement strand
GCTGTCCATGAACATCTACAGGCGGAGCGTGGCGGGAAGATCTGGCTGGTATTTGGTTGTGGAGGTGAGCGGGATCGTGGCAAACGACCGTTGATGGGGCGGGTTGCAGAGCAGTATGCCGACCACTTGGTGTTGACCAATGACAACCCGCGAGGAGAGGCGGCGGGGGCAATTATTGAGCAGATTCTCGTCGGCATCGACCATCCACAGGAGGTGGCTATCGTGGAGGATCGGGCTGCAGCGATTCGTATGGCCTATCAGCAGGCCGGAGCAGAGGATATCGTTCTGATTGCGGGCAAAGGGCACGAGCAGATACAGTGGATTGGAACCGAGAAGATTCCTCTGAGTGACCGGGGGATTGCTCAGGCTCTGGTCTCCGAGAGGGGAGCAGCAGGATGAGTCAACTGCAGAGTGTGGCTTTTGAGAGGCTTTCTCAGGTCGCGGAGTGCCTAGGGGGGGAGCTGGTGGGGGAAGATGTCCCCTTTTCCGGAGTGAGTATCGATAGCCGTACCCTCACCAGCGGGGCGCTCTTTTTCGCCCTTCAGGGGCCGAACTTTGATGGCAGCCGGTTTCTGCATCAGGCGAAAGCAGCGGGTGCTGTTGCAGCCGTGGTTCAACAGCAGCAGGAGGCGTCTGCCCTGCCCCAGATTATTGTGGAAGAGTCCCGAGTGGCACTGGGACAGTTTGCGGCGGCCTGGCGGGCACAGTTTGAGATTCCTCTGCTGGCACTCACCGGTAGTAACGGAAAGACCACGCTGAAAGAGATGGTCACTGCTATTCTGCAATGCAGTGGACGCGGTACCATGACCGAGGGCAATCTCAATAATGAGATTGGGGTTCCACTGACCCTGTTACAGATCTCGGCAGAAGATCGTTGGGCCGTGGTAGAGATGGGCGCCCGTGCGATTGGCGATATTGCCCTGCTCTGCACAATGGCTCAGCCGACCATCGCCCTGGTGAATAATATTGGCTCAGCCCACCTCGGAGAGTTTGGTTCCATTGCCCATACGGTAGAGGCAAAGGGGGAGGTCTACAGTGGGCTGCGCGCCGATGGCATCGCCCTGATTCATCAGGACCAGCCTCACGCATCACGTTGGCATGAGCTGGCACGCGGGAGGCATGTGGAGACCTATGGGGCATGTAGTGAAGAGAGGGATCCCCCCTTAATGGTCTGTAGCGCCGGGGAGTCGCAGATAGAACAGAGCCCTCTGCTGCTGCGTCATCAGCGGCAACAAATCTCCGTGCAACTGCCTCTGTTGGGAGACCATAACCGGATTAATGCACTGGCTGCGGCAGCGTTGGCTCTTCAGGCGGGAGCTACCCTGGAGGAGGTGAAGCAGGGGCTGGAGTCGGTGCGACCAGTAGCGGGGCGGCTGGAGCCAAAAGCAGGTCGCTCAGGCAGTACAGTGATCGATGATAGCTATAATGCCAATCCAGAGTCGATGAAGAGCGGCATTCGTGTACTCTCCAGCTTCACCGGGTTGCGGGTTCTGGTCGTGGGGAGTATGGGAGAGTTGGGATCTGATGCCCCCCGACTCCACCGGGAGATAGGGGCATTTGCACACGCTGAAGGGGTTGACCGGCTCTTCGCGGTGGGTCGTTACGGGGGCGATGTCGTGGCCGGTTTTGGGGAGGGGGGCGCGGTGTTTGAGTCGATTGAGCCCCTGCTGGATCAGCTGGAAAGGCTGCTTCAGCGTCAACCCACAATATTGGTCAAAGGGTCGCGCGCGATGAGAATGGAGCGTGTAGTCCACCATCTGGTAGAGCGTACAGCGAGATAAGGAACAGATTATGATGCTTTGGATGAGCCACTACCTGGCTGAATTAAACCCCCACTTTTCGGTGTTTCAATATTTGACCCTGCGAGCCATACTGGCGGCACTAACCGCGCTGGTGATCTCTTTTTTGGTTGGGCCGATGATGATTCGCAAACTGACCGAATATAAAGTAGGCCAGGCCGTGCGTGACGATGGCCCGGAGAGCCACCTTAAAAAGGCAGGCACCCCGACGATGGGGGGGGCACTGATTCTGGTCGCGGTGACTCTGGCGACTCTGCTCTGGGGGGATCTCAGTAACCACTATCTCTGGGTTGTACTCCTGGTGACTCTCGGATTTGGGGTAGTCGGGTGGATAGATGACTACCGCAAGGTGGTTTACCAGAACCCCAAGGGGCTCTCGGCCTCTGCCAAAATTCTGGGACAGTCTCTGGTTGCGATGCTGGCGGTGGGCTGGGTCTACCTCTATGCCACCCTCCCGGCTGAGACTCAGTTACTGGTTCCATTTTTTAAGGAGATCAGCTTTGATCTTGGGCTGCTCTATCTGCCGTTTGCCTTTCTGGTGGTGGTGGGCTCCAGTAATGCGGTCAACCTGACCGATGGACTGGATGGGCTTGCTATCATGCCGACGATTCTGGTCGGGGGGGCGCTGGGGATTTTCGCCTATCTGAGTGGGCATGTGGAGTTTGCCCGTTATCTGGCCATTCCATCCCTGCCAGCTGCGGGCGAACTGGTGGTTTTCTGTGGCGCACTGGTGGGGGCAGGGCTTGGGTTTCTCTGGTTCAACACCTATCCCGCGCAGGTATTTATGGGCGACGTGGGGGCACTGGCCCTGGGAGCAGCACTCGGTATTGTGGCTGTTCTGGTACGGCAGGAGCTGGTGTTGGTGATTATGGGAGGGATCTTTGTCGTCGAGACCCTGTCGGTGGTGCTTCAGGTACTGTTCTATAAAATGAGTGGGAAACGGCTCTTCAGAATGGCCCCGATTCACCACCATTTTGAACTTAAGGGGTGGCCTGAACCACGGGTCATTGTCCGTTTCTGGATCATCACCTTCATTCTGGTTTTGGTAGGGCTGGCCTCACTCAAAATTCGATAGTCATCATGGGTTTAATATTGCAGAAGCGTACACTGGTTTTGGGGCTGGGCAAGAGTGGCCAGTCGGTGATTCGTCACCTCTCCCGACAAGGGGTACCACTCTCTGCCGCAGATACCCGCAACAACCCCCCGGGACTAGATCGAATCGTACAACAATTTCCGGGGCTGTCGCTCCATCTCGGACCACTGGAGCAGGCACTTCTCTGCGCAGTAGAGCGGATTGTGCTGAGCCCGGGGATCTCGTACTACCACCCTGCACTACAGGCGGCGATTCGTGCTGGTGTTGAGGTGGTCAGTGATGTGGAGCTATTTGCGCGTGAGGTTAGCGCACCGGTGGTTGCGATTACCGGATCCAATGGCAAGAGTACCGTGACCACCCTGGTGGCGGAGATGGCTGCAGCCGCCGGAATGGCGGTGCGGGCCGGGGGTAACCTGGGGACTCCGGCGCTGGACCTGCTCCAGCCTCCGGCAGTGGATCTCTACGTGATCGAACTCTCCAGCTTTCAGTTGGAATCGATTAAAAGCCTCGCTCCGGCGGCTGCGGTGGTACTGAATGTCTCCGCGGATCATCTAGATCGATATCAGGATCTCAGCCACTATGCTGCGGTCAAGGGGAGAATCTATCAACATGCAGAGTGCTTGATCTATGCGGCAGATGATCCGCTTGTGGTGGGGTTGATGGAGCAGTTTGGGAACCCCTCAGCAGACCGTTACCCCTACTATCAGACCCTTTCAACGGGTGGCAAGCCGGGGTATGGTGTGGGTGATGAACTGAACGGAGGCGGGGGGATCAGCAGAGCGGGAGAGCCCTGGATGGCTATAGAGAGCATACGCATGGTCGGCCACCATAATCGGATGAATGCCGTGGCGGCGTTGACCCTGGGGGCGGCCGTGGGGCTCCCAGAGTCGTCTATGGTCGAGACACTGCAACGGTTCAGCGGATTGCCGCATCGCACCGAATGGGTGGCAGAGTTGCAGGGGGTGGGCTGGGTGAATGACTCCAAGGGGACCAATGTGGGGGCGACAGAGGCCGCTCTGGCCGGGTTATCCTCCCCCGCAGTAGCGGAGAAAATAGTCTGGATCGCCGGAGGGCAGGGTAAAGGGGCGGACTTCTCCCCGCTGCGTTCGTTGGTGGCAGAGCGGGTGCGTGCCGTGGTTCTGATGGGAGAGGATGCCACGACCATTGCTGCGGCACTGGGCAGTGTGGTGCCTCTGCACTATGCCAAAGATATGATGGAGGCGGTGAGAATAGCCCACGCTATCGCGCGGCCCGGGGATACCGTTTTACTCTCTCCCGCCTGTGCCAGTTTTGACCAATATAGTGGTTTTGAGGCGCGTGGATTGGCCTTTGTGACGGCGTTGGAGCGGCTGAAAGGAGAGGAGCGATGAGTCTGTTACAAGAGTGGCTGATCTGGGGAAAGCGTGCCGGCTTCAAAAAGCCCCGTGCCGCAGGAAGCCGGAGTATCGGGCGCTCAGTGGCGCACTCTGCACTCTTTCCTCTGACCATGGTACTGCTCATTATAGGGCTGGTGATGGTTGCCTCTGCATCGATGCCGCTTGCCGAGAAGCTCCACCAGGATCCGTTCTACTATCTGGTTCGGCAGTTCAGTTTCGCCACCGTTGGCTTCCTGTTTGGGCTGACTGTGCTCCAGATCCCGTTACAATTCTGGGAAAAGGTGGCTCCCGCCCTGTTACTGCTGAGTGCGTTGATGTTGGTCTTAGTGCTGTTGGTCGGGGTCAACGTCAATGGCGCCTCGCGCTGGCTCGCGCTGGGGCCGATTCGGCTGCAACCCTCTGAGTTCACCAAACTGGCGGCCTATCTCTATCTGGCCGGCTACCTGGTTCGTCATCGTGAAAAAGTCTGTAGTGACCTTGCTGCGGTCTTACGTCCCATTGCCCTGTTGGCGGCAGTCAGTGTACTGATTCTGGTAGAGCCCGATCTGGGGGCAGCATTTGTGATGATGGTTGTGGTGCTGACGATGATGTGGCTGGGTGGGGTACGCCCCTCACAATTGCTGCTCTTTTTCATCTGTGGTGGGATATTTCTGGCGATTGCGATTGTGATGGAGCCCTTCCGCATGAAGCGGATCATCTCATTTTATGCAGAAGACCCCTTTCTGGTCGATCCATCGGGGAGAAATTATCAGATCACCCAGGCGCTAATCGCCTATGGTCGGGGGGGGTGGCAGGGGCTGGGTTTAGGGGAGGGGCTACAGAAGCTCTTCTATCTACCCGAGGCACATACCGATTTTATTCTGGCTGTGGTCGCCGAAGAGCTGGGGCTGCTGGGTACCCTGTCGATCGTTTTACTCTTCTCGCTGATTGTCTGGAAAGCTTTTCAGATTGCGGCCCGTGCCAGTGCGGGAAATCAACCTTTTGCCAGCTATCTCGCCTATGGTATCGGGGTCTGGATCGGACTTCAGGCGACCATCAATCTGTGGGTGAATATGAACCTGATGCCGACCAAGGGGCTGACTCTGCCACTGGTCAGCTATGGTGGCAGTAGCCTGGTGGTGATGATGATTGCGATTGCACTGCTGATGAGAGTTGAGTATGAGGTGGGGCCACTTATTCACCGTAGGGAGAGGAAAAATCGATGAGCTGGAGGTGGATGATGGGTAGGAGCGGACAGTGGCTATAGCAGCCCGTATGATGGTGATGGCCGGAGGGACGGGGGGGCATATCTACCCCGCACTTGCGGTGGCTAACGCCTGGCGTGAAGAGGGGGGAGAGATTGTCTGGCTGGGCACTGCCGCAGGGATGGAGTCACGGCTGGTGCCAGAGGCGGGGTTTCCCGTGGAGTGGGTACAGGTCAGTGGTCTGCGAGGCAAGGGGCGACTAAGATGGTTGATGGCCCCTTTTCTACTCTTGCGTGCGCTCTGGCAATCGGCTCGTGCCATTGTCCGACAGCAGCCTGATGTCATCTTGGGGATGGGAGGGTTTGTCTCCGGGCCGGGTGGGGTTGCCGCCTGGCTACTGCGCAAACCGCTACTGATCCACGAACAAAATAGTGTGGCAGGGTTAACCAATCGGTTGCTCTCCTCAATCGCGACGGAGGTGTTGGAGGCTTTTCCGGGTACATTCTCCCCCTCTGCCAGAGTGACTACGGTGGGAAATCCTCTACGTAGCGGGTTGATGAACCTCTCCGCAGTGAAAGTTCATCAACCGCTTCGGCTGTTGGTGTTAGGGGGGAGCCTGGGGGCGGCGGCGATTAACCAGCGTCTCCCAGCAGTGGCAGCAAAATTTGCTGTAGCCGGTCAGTTGGAGATCTGGCACCAGAGTGGCAGAGACAATCTGCAACAGACCCTGGCGGGTTACCGTGCGCTGGGGCTCTCGGTTGAGGATACCAGGGGGCTTCGGGTTTCCCCCTATATTGAGCAGATGGATGAGGCATACCGGTGGGCCGATCTGCTGCTCTGCCGAGCCGGTGCAATGACAATTTCCGAGTTGGCGATGGCGGGGCGCGGTGCTATTCTGGTCCCCTTTCCCTATGCTGTCGATGACCACCAGAGTGTCAATGGTCGCTTTCTACAACAGGCCGGGGCGGCAGAGCTGGTACGGCAGAGTGATCTGGTAGAGGATCAACTGGAGGCGTTGATCGACCGCTTCATTAACAACCCACAATATCTGGAGGAGATGGGGGCGAAGGCGAAAGAGCTGGCACAGCCGGACGCCACTGATCAGGTTGTCCGGCACTGTAGAAGAGCCGTTGAGTCCTGACCATAGCGATTAATAACCTGAGAAGCTTACCGACGATGATTTTTCCACCACAGCAGAGTCCCACTGAGGCGATGCACACTATTCAGCGTATCCACTTTGTCGGCATTGGGGGGGCCGGGATGAACGGGATTGCAAAACTGCTACTCCACCTGGGATTTGAGATATCGGGTTCTGATCAGAATAGCTCTGAAACCGTTCAACAGCTGTTGGCAGAGGGTGCTCTGATTGAGATTGGCCATCATGCAGAACAGATTGAGGGGGCCGATGTTGTGGTGATCTCTAGTGCGATCTCCGAGGATAATTCAGAGGTGATTGCGGCTCGGCAGCAGGGGATACCGGTGATTCCTCGTGCGGAGATGCTGGCTGAATTGATGCGTTTCCGCTATGGCATTGCGGTTGCGGGTACCCATGGGAAGACCACAACCACCAGCCTGGTGGCCACCCTGTTAGAGGATGCCGGACTCGATCCCACCTATGTGATCGGCGGCAAGATCAATCGGGGAGGGCAGTCGTCTGTGGGTAAAGAGGGGGGCGCACAGCTGGGGCGTGGACGTTATCTGGTGGCTGAAGCGGATGAGAGCGATGCCTCCTTTCTTCATCTGCAACCGATGGTTGCGGTGGTTACCAATATTGATGAGGATCACATGTCCACCTATGGTGGCGAGCGGGCGCGTCTGGAGCAGACTTTTGAGGAGTTTATTCACCACCTCCCCTTTTATGGTTGTGCGGTGGTCTGTGTGGATGACCCCGGAGTGGGTAGAATTATCAATCGCCTCTCCCGTCCGCTACTCCGCTATGGATTCTCTGCAGAGGTTGACTTTGGTGCTGATCAGGTGAGGGTGGTAGAGGGGAAGAGCCATTTTCGGCTCTGCAGAGTGGATCACCCCCCTCTGCCAATCACCCTTAACCTTCCCGGACGACATAATATCCTCAATGCACTGGCGGCCATTGCAGTAGCCAGCTACCTCGGGGTCAGTGATGAGGTGATCGTCTCCGCACTCTCCGCTTTTCATGGCATTGACCGGCGTTTCCAGCGTTATGGGGCGTATCGTTTTCCTGCTGGACAGGTTGAGGTCGTGGATGATTATGGACACCATCCGAGGGAGGTGGCAGCAACCCTGGAGGCGTTGCGAGAGGGGTGGCCGGGGCGGCGGATCGTGCTCGCTTTTCAGCCACACCGCTATAGTCGAACCCGTGACCTCTATGAGGACTTTGTGGAGGTGCTATCGGGGGTGGATCAACTGCTGTTGCTGGAGGTCTACCCGGCGGGTGAGGCGCCTATCACCGGGGCGGATGGTCGCAGCCTTGCAAGGACAATCCGTGCGCGTGGTGAAGTGGAGCCAATATGGGTCAAAGATGTGGATGCGCTGCTTGAGTTATTGCCTCATCAGGTCAGGGAGGGGGATCTGCTGCTGCTTTCAGGGGCGGGGAGTATTGGTCGTGCAGCACCACAGATTGCTGAGCAGTGGCCAGCCGAGTGACAGCATCCCCCCCTACCTCTGGGTTACTGAATGAGTCGTTAGCGCCCTACACCAGTTGGCGAGTGGGCGGTGTCGCCGACCGCCTCTATCTCCCGGATTGTCAGCAGGCACTGCTCGACTTCATCCGTCAGCTCCACAAAGAGGAGCCTCTGTTATGGATGGGGCGGGGGAGCAATCTATTGGTACGGGACGGAGGGGTTCGGGGGACGGTGATTGTGCTCTCGAAAGGGGTAGATCGGGTTGAGTGGCGGGATGATGAG
>JABHIC010000001.1 GCA_018671205.1 Gammaproteobacteria bacterium | reverse complement strand
TTATTGGTTATTCGGTGAATAAGGCGGGATGAAAGCAATACGAAAAATGGTTGCGATAACAAAAACTGAAAGGAGAGTGCTACGGATGGTATCAATGGAGAGTGGCTGCTTGTACATCAAATAGACAAGAGGCGGCCCCCCTGTGCTGAACATTCCTCCCAGTAGTCCGGCGGCAACACCCGTTAATAGCGTGTGGAGTGGTGGTGATGGTTTCTCTGCGGGGTGTGGTTTCAGCGCAAGAAGTAGGCCACTGATGATGATTACCGTACCCAATATGAGTTGTAGTAACTGGACGGCATTCTCACTCAGATAATCCAGTAGTAGAACACCCCCAACCATAGCGGGTACCATCCCTATCGTCGCAACCTTCATGGTCTCCCAATGAATATGGTGGTGGTTCTTGTAGACGGCAAACAGGACATTGATCAATGCCGTTAATGAGATGACGGCAGCAATGAATGGTATGGAGGCAAGGTTCAGAGAGACGGCTACTCCCATCATTATCAGGCCCATTGCAAAGCCTGTCACCGTTTGGATGTAACTACCCAATGCGGTTGCGGCCAGTAACCAAATGGTTGCGTGGAGATCCAAAATTAATGCAGAGCCTCATTGTCCCAAACTTGTAGGGAGTGTCTCATGAATTCCTTCAATCACCAATATGGTAACCACGTGATCTGTGAATTCATTATTTGTATTAATATCTTACGCCATCTTTTCACGCTCAACCAGAGGTTTCTGGTGGATGATCTGGGTTTCAAGCAAAAGAGGCTCAAATGTGGGAAAATTCCACCAATGAAACCGCTACTCCTATCCTTATCCTTATCCTTATTGCTCTACTTGGTCATCTCACCGCTTCAGGCCGAGGTTGGTGAACAGGCACCAGAACTGGAGATCTCAGAGTGGATCAATGGTGATGGCGTCACCCTTGAGTCGCTGCAGGGGAAGGTGGTCATTATTGAGTTCTTTCAGCTCTGGTGTCCGGGCTGCAATAACTTCTCCATTCCTCTAATGGCAGAGTGGGGTGGAAAGTACTTTCACGAGATTAAGGCAGGCAAGCTCTATCAGCTCAGCGTTCATACGGTCTTTGAGGGGCATAATTTTCAGAACCCGAAGAGGTTGCGCAAATTTGTTAGAGAGAAAGAGATTGAGCATCTGGTTGGGATTGATCGTCACCTGGGTGATGATGAGTTACCGGTCACGATGCGTCGATACAACACGAATGGAACACCGGCTATGGCTATTGTTGACAAGAGGGGAGTGATCCGTTTTCAGCGACTCGGTGGATTTGACGTGGGTAAGGCTGAAGGCCTCATCGGGCAGTTGTTGCGTGAGTAGCGTCTGTTTATGCCGGCATGGGCGGGTTCAACCCTGGGGCTTCGGTGGTCAACTTCTGGCTCAATCTCTGGTACAGCCTCATCGCTCTAAATGAAGACTCTTTTTCATTTTTCGGCGAATTTTCCCCGGGCAATCATTCTACTGCTGGTTGCCATCACGCTGCTCGCCTCTACACAACTTTCCCGACTGCAAATTGATGTCTCAGCCCAGAGCATGATGGTCAAGAATGACCCGCTCTGGCAACGTTACCAACAGATGCTGGATACCTTTGGCTCTGACAGTGTGGTGATGATTATGCTACAGGATCAGGCCCTCTTCTCCTCCCGGAAGTTAGGGCTGATTCAGCAGGCCATTGTTAAACTGGAGGCACTGGAGTCCGTGACCCGGAGCAGTAGTCTCTTTACTGTGCCCAATATACGGGAGCAGGGGGAGTATGTGATGATGGACCCATTCCTCCAGCAGATTCCAGAGAGTGAGGCCGAGGCACAACAGATAATTAACGATGCCATTGCCAATCCGCTGGTTGCCAATAACCTGATCTCGCTGGATGGAAAAACCATGGCAATCAACCTTACCCTGGATGACCGTAGCCACTCATCCGGCCATGATCAGGCGGTGACGCAGGCCATTGAGGAGGTGCTGGAGCCACTGAAGAGGGAGCTGGAGACCGTCTTTCAGATGAGTTCACACTCTGTACGTGATGAGATTACCCAGCAGATACAACAGGATCAATATTTCATCATGCCGATTGCATTGGTGGTGTTGGTTGTTGTTCTGGGGCTCAGCCTGCGTAAACTCAACTGCGCACTGGTGCCCCTCTCTACGGCTGTGATCAGTATCGTCATTACCCTGTCACTCATGGCGATGTTCGGGGTCACGGTCAATGTATTGACCTCCATTATCCCTGCACTGTTGGTTATTATCGGCTCTACCGAGGATGTACATCTGATGGCTGAGTACCATGATGGTATTCGTTCCGGCCTGAGTCGCCAAGAGGCCGTTGCCCGACTCTCGATCACTCAATCTTTGGCCATTCTGCTTGCATTTATCACCACCTTTGTCGGCTTGTTGTCGGTCGTGCTCAATGATCTGGAGCTATTGAGGGAGTTTGGGTGGGTGGTGTCGGTGGGGTTGCTGATTAATTTTATCATCACGGTGCTGTTTGTTCCGGCCTACCTGACGCTGTTTGGGGCGCAAAGTATTGCCTCCGTTGGCAGAGAAAACCTCTATCAGCGGCTGGTCAAGGCTATTTTTAGTGTGGTGATCCGCTTCAAGGGGGGGGCTTTGTCGCTGTTGCTGGTCGTACTGCTCTATTTTTCCTGGGGGGCACAATTTTTACAGGTGAATAACAATACGATCTCCTACTTTTCACCCCAATCCGAGGTTCGCCAGCAAGCAGATCTGATCCATGAGAGTCTTTCTGGGATGCAGACCTTCTCTATTGTGCTGGATTCCGGTATCGAAGGTACCTTCCTTAAGGCGCGCTATCTGCGAGAGGTTGAGCAGCTTCAGCAGTTGATTCAACAGCGGGCAGTTTTTGACAAATCTTTCTCTTTTGCCGATTTTATTAAATTAACCCATCAGGTGATGGATGGCACCGAAGAGCCGATGCTGCCTGAGGAGGATGATCTCATCGAGGCCTATATGGGGCTGGTGCAGTTCAGTACGGTGGAGGAGTATGTGAATGAGAGCTTCAGCAGTAGCCGTATTCTGGTTCGACATAACCTGGACTCCTCTTATGAGTTAAAACAGGAGATTGAGAGAATTCGCCAGTTTGTAGATAAGGAGCTGAAGAGCCCCCTGAAAATCAGCTTTACCGGGGACTCTGTGTTGACTAACCATGCGGCAGACATCATGGCAGTGGGGCAGTTCCAATCCCTTATTTTGGTAGTGGTGGTTATTTTTCTACTGGTAGCACTGCTGTTTTTCGACCTGCGTGCGGGTCTGTTGGCGTTGGTGCCCAATATTTTTCCACTGATCGTGCTGTTTGGGGTGATGGGGTATTTTGAGCTCCCGCTGGATATTGGTACGGCAATGGTGGGAGTGATTGCGTTGGGAATCTGTGTGGATGATACGATCCACTTTCTCAGTCGCTACCACTTCTTTACCCGTGGCACCCAGGATGTAGAGCGAGCCTTGATGGAGACTGTGGCGCATGAGGCAACACCGATTACGACAACCTCGGTTGCGTTGGCGATGGGTTTTCTTACCCTGACGCTATCCAGTTTTCAGCCAGTGGTACACTTCGGGGCACTGAGTGCGCTGGTGATGATTCTCGCACTTTTTTCCAATTTTGTATTGACCCCCATTCTGCTCTCTTATATTCGTCTGAGTACGGTCTGGGATATGCTCTCTCTGAACCTGAAAACATCGGTTCTGAAGCAGAGCCATTTTTTTAAGGGGATGAATGATTTCCAGATCAAGAAGGTAATTCTCTCAGGTACCATCCATGAATATGCGGATGGTGAGGTCATTATTGAGCAGGCGAGCCGGGGGGCGGGGATCCATGTCATCCTCTCCGGGCGTGTCAAGTTCACCCACCGGGAGAAAAAAGATGGCACAGTACTGACCTTGCGAAGCCTGGGGGCAGGGGAGCTTTTTGGTGAGGTCTCTTCACTGGCCGGGGAGCGGCGACTCTCAAGTGTCTCTGCGGACAACTATGCAAAGGTATTGATGATCCATTGGCACAGCATTAATGAGCTGGGCCGTTTTCATCCACGGATTTCGATGAAACTGTTTCAAAATCTCTCCACCATTCTCAGTCAGAGGGTGGTTCAGCAGTCGGTTGAAAACGAACAGGTTCGTGAGATACTGGCAGATTCCTAGGTGGCTGTCCGAGAATAGAAGCCGTAGCGAAAATCACAGAAAGATTATAAGGTGAGTTTATTGAATGAGGCGAATAGTGTCGCTATTTAACGAGTTCAATAAGCTCAGATTATGATCTTTATGGGATTTGCAGTAGGTTCTCTATTCTCGGACAGCCACCTAGGTTCCCCGCTAACTGGCTCATCAAGAGCATGACCACCAAGGTACTCCCCTCCCTTTGAGAGAGCTCATTGATAATCTGCTTTTAGCTGGAATACCCATTGCCGCTGTTCTCTTCTGGTTCAGCAGTATGCGTGCCCGTGAGCGGGCGGTTACCGTCTGTCGACTCACCTGTAAAAGTTATGGTGCTCAACTTCTGGATCAGACCGTCTCCCTCTATCGCATCAGGCTACGGCGAAACTCCCGTGGACGTCTGCAATTTTATCGCAGCTACCGCTTTGACTATAGCTATGATGGCCTGCAGAGAATGCAGGGCTCACTCTCTATGCTTGGCCCCTATTCTGACCTGATTCACCTTGACCCTCCCGATCATCCAGAGGAAAATCTAACCACTCAAACAGACGGAATCCATCTACAGTAGGGGGCCCTATGGTAAAAATAGTGATCTTTCTGGCACTGATCATGGCAATCGGTATAGCGATTGCTATTCGTAGAAACCGTAGAGCGGAAAACAAGAATAAGGATTGAGTAATAGTCTTGAATAGGCTATAATATGCCGCCTCAAACAGGCCATTCTGAGTGGTCGAATTGATCCAATTAAAAATAAGAACAGGATTTATTATATGTTTTCACAGAATATTGGCTGCGAGGATGCTAAACAGCTACTCAGTGAGGAGAATGGTCAGTTGGTGGATGTTCGCACCCCAATGGAGTATGCCCAAGGGTGCCTACCCGAGGCGGTCAATGTTCCTCTGCAATCGATTCAGAGCGCTAACGAACTGCTGGACCGAGAACGCCCTATCATCCTCTACTGCGTCAGTGGAGCCCGCACCAGAATGGCTAAAAGCTACCTAGAGTCGATGGGATTTGAGAATGTCCATGACCTCGGCTCATTTCGTAACTTTATGAGCTGCTAATAATAACCTCAGACATCCTCTCCAGGATGGTCGACTAAACCGAAAAATAGCTGATGAAAATTTTCTGTGGTACGGTGATCCACCTCATCAAGATCCCAGCCACGTAGTTCAGCCACTGCTCCTGCCACCTCACACAGATAGGCGGGTTGATTGGGTTTACCTCGATAGGGTACAGGAGCCAGATAGGGGGAGTCGGTCTCGATAAGCAGCCGATCCTCCGGAACTTTTTTTACCACCTCACGCAGTGCCGCCGCACTGTTAAAGGTGATAATGCCAGAAAATGAGATATAAAAGCCAAGATCAAGTGCCTGTTGTGCCATCTCCCAACTCTCAGTAAAACAGTGCATCACCCCACCACACTGCTCGGCACCCTGCTCCTGCAGCGTGGCAATGGTATCCTCCTGCGCCTCACGAGTATGAACAATCAGTGGCAATCCGGCCTGTTTTGCGGCCTGAATGTGGGTTCTGAAACGCGCTCTCTGCCGTTCAAGCCCTTCGCTAACATAGTGATAATCGAGACCTGTCTCACCAATGGCCACCACCTTGGGATCCCTCGCTAACTGCACCAGCTGTTCCCGTTCCGGTTCATTCTGCTCCATCTCATTGGGATGAACCCCTACCGAGGCAAAAACCCTCTCATCCGAGTGGGCAGTAGATAAAAGCTGATCAAAATGGTGTAGGTCAATCGAGACATTGAGAAATTTTTCCACCCCTAGCGTTTGAGCATGGTTCAGTGCATCTCCAATCAGTTGACCAGGCTCCAGCTTGAGCCGATCCAGGTGACAGTGTGAATCAATCATCGAAATTTACTCCAATCCAGAAGCAACCCATCAAAGAGCAGCTCTTTGTTAACCGCTGTGGTTGAGAGCGCAATCGCTTCCGCCACTTTATCGTAAAATAGAAATAGCTTGCGCCGGTCTACCCCCTGCATCAGGGGGAGCATACTGCTTAGCGGCTCACTGACCACCGCCCCGGTTTGAGGCTCATTTTTGATCAGCGCAACCACCCACTGTTGAAGCCAACGTAAACTCACCGCTGCCTCGCAGGCCTGCTTACTCCAACGTAGTCCGATCTGGATGAGGTTCCCCCTCCCCTCTAATAGTTGGATCAACTCTCGCCCCATCTGCTGATAGTGCTCCATCAACGATGGCTCATTCAAGAGCAATGCAGAGAGTGGGGCACCTTCAGCCAACTGCAACACAGCATCCGCCTCAGCAGGGTTATCCAGTGTCTCCTCTAGCCAGGCGAGCGCCATCTCACGCGGAGGTGTTGGAAATGCAATTTGCTGACATCGGCTGCGGATCGTAGCAAGCAGTCTGGCCGGGGTATGTGAGACCAGAATCATCACCGCCTCACCAGGTGGCTCCTCCAGAGTCTTTAACAGACTGTTGGCCGAGTGGTTATTCATCGACTCTGCCGGATTAATGGAGACCACCTTTCTACCCGAACACTGAGGGGTGAAGGCGAACTGCACCACCATCTCACGCACCCGCTCTACAGCCAGCACATACTTCCCCTCATCAGGTACGAGAGGATAGTAATCAGGGTGGGTTCCCGCCTGAAACAGCTTACAGGAGGGGCAGTGACCACACGCAAGTCCACCTGAGCTCTCTGTCGGTTGACTACAGAGCAGTCGCTGTGAGAGCAGCCTAGCAAAGGCCCCTTTTCCACTTCCTTGAGGACCATGTAACAACAACGCATGGGGAATTCGCTGCTGCATAATGCGCTGCTGCAATGCAGACCAGTGAGGTTGTTGCCAGGGGAGCAACTTATCCATGAGTGGAATCTCCGGTCAGTCTGGCAACTACTCGCCCAATCTCTCGTTGCACCTCTGCCAGGGGTTGCGCGGCATCCACCCGATGGAAGCGCTGGGGGAATTTCATGGCCCGTTGCAGATAGCCTTCACGAACCCGATGAAAGAAGGCGATCTCCTCTCTCTCAAAGCGATCCAGCCCCCCCCGCTCAGCGGCACGACGCAGCCCGACTTCCGGATCAATATCGAGCAGTAGGGTAAAATCAGGTTGTAACCCCTGCTGAACCCACTGCTCCAGCACCTCAATACGATCGGCAGGAATCCCCCGACCACTCCCCTGATAGGCAAAGCTGGCATCGGTAAAACGATCACACAACACCCACTGCCCCGCTTCCAACGCCGGAAGAATGAGCTGAGAGAGGTGCTCTGCGCGGGCCGCAAACATCAACAATAGCTCTGCATCCTGAGACATTCCGGTGTGGCGATGGTCCAGCAGCAGATCACGCACTTCTTCTCCCAACGGTGTACCTCCAGGTTCACGGCTCTGAATCAGGTCGATACCCTGCTGCTCCAACTGTTGTGCCATATAGGCGATATTGGTGCTCTTTCCTACCCCCTCAGAGCCCTCTACAGTAATAAATTTTCCATGTTTCATCGAGGTATGATCACTCCAATAATCGTTCAATACAATGGCGAGTCACCGGGCCAGGGGCAATAAATTGTAATTCACCGATTTCTCGTATAGGCCAGACCCCAATCAGACTATTGGTACAGAACAGTTCGTCCATCTTCGCGATACGCTGCCACGGAAGAGTAGTGACCCTAACCGGCACCCCATGCTGCTGTAACTGTTCGATCACTACCCGCCGCATCACCCCCTCAACGCCGCAATCTATCAGCTCTGGCGTGTAGACAACCCCCTGCTCTACCGCAAATAGGTTACTCATGGTCCCCTCAATCAGCGCGCCCGACTGATTCAGGAGAGCCCCCTCAACGATCTCCGGATCGCTCCACTCACTGCGTGCCAATACCTGTTCCAGACGGTTCAGATGTTTAACTCCCGCCAGCTGCGGATTGCTACCAAGCTGGGTCTCACAACGGTATAGGCGAACCCCCTGAGCGCTATTCTGTTGCCGCTGCAAGGGGCTATATGGATCGGGGGTGCACGATAAAATTCGGCTTGGGCTGACCACCTCGGGTGTTCGATAGCCTCGTCCCCCACTACCGCGAGTAATGATCAGCTTCAATACCATTCGCTCATCGCTCTCCCCCCACTGCTCATCGATTAACTGCTCTGCCTCTTGTCGAAGCAGTGTCTGGTCCGGTAGTGCTAACGAAAGACGTGCCCCCCCCTGCTGTAGTCGCTCCATATGGTAGGACCAAAACTGGGGGGTTTTCTGCACCACCGCAATCGTCTCAAATAGCCCATCGCCATACAGTAATCCACGATCGGTTGCGGCGATCCGGGAACACCGCTCCCCATTGATTAACATCACGGGGCAGCCCCTAGTGCCAATAACATCCCCTTTGCCTTGGCACGGGTCTCCTCCAGTTCACGTTGCGGTA
>JABHIC010000105.1 GCA_018671205.1 Gammaproteobacteria bacterium | reverse complement strand
GGTGGGTGAAATAGATATATGGTGTCGCTTACGCGATTGGCTGGATATATTTTTTGGCTGGAATCCGTTTAGAGAACTTGCAGAGAACGGAGGGGGTTGCTTGGCTGCCAGATCAGGTAGTGAGCTATGGCTCTGTGTGATGGTTATCCAGTTGGGGTAGAGAGGTTGGGCTACGTGCTGAGTGGGGTGTGAGATTTAAAGAAGCTCCCATAAATGACAAAGGCTCCATAAAAGGAGCCTTTAAAACTCAGCTTCGGTCTGACTTGTCATCGCCGGTGACCGAGCTGGCTACACTGGGCGGGCCTTTGTGTAGTCTCGAAAGCCTGATGCACAAAGCAGAGCAGGAACACTAAATAATATAGTGCATGGGGTATGATAGGTCAATGAAAAACTATCTATAGGTGCTCACACAAGTTTCCCAAACCAACTCCATGTAGAGCGCATTTGTATATCTCTTTCATTTGATCTCTTCCAAGCTTTTGAAGAAAATAAACTCTTTTCCCTCCCACATCTCTTTTACCGAGCCTGATTAAATCTAACCTGTGAAACCCTACGGTGTAGATCATATCGCCCTTTACCCAAGAATCGCTACGCTGAAACCTACCTAGTTGAGGCATAGAATTCTTAGGAATTCGATAGTGAAATGATTCTACTGGATTAGGTTCAACAGTACTTAAACACAGTATTGTTACTAGATTTGAGCGGCCTTCGATAGGCTTTGAAATGACAACAACTGGTCGACCGCTCTTCACCATCTCAGGCGCTTTAAATCCATTTGAAAAGTCGCACAGTAATATCTGCCCTGGTCTTGGATGAAATGTAATCGCCATTTATGAAGTATAGCGTAATCCTCTTACTCCTCCCCCCTCGATTCCCGAAGCTCCCTAGCCTCACCGTTAAACCCTCGGTACACCGCACCCATCTCGCGCATCACCCGAGCCTCCTGTACCTTGTCCCCTCTCACCCGCTTGCGCTCTTTCCTCAATCGACGTAGCTTCCTGTCGGCACTATCCAGCCGCTTGACTAGCTCAGTCTCTGTGGGGTGCTTCTTCTTGAACCGCATCCGCTCGATCTCAGACAGGCTCTTGACCTCCTGCTGGCATCATAGAACGTGAACCACTACTGTGAGTGATTGAAGGCCAGAGTGTAAGATCAGATCCGCAAATAACTTGCTCCATGTTGCAATAACATCTTCAAGAGAGCAATATTAGCTATCGTGAATGATGCCACTGAAAATACCGAGGAATAACAATGAAACAGATCATCAAAGCCGCACTGATACTTACTGCACTGGTAACAGCAACTGTAGAGGCTGCTTATATCAAGGTGGATGCCAATGGTAATGGGCTACCGGATTCCGCTACTGAATGGTCTTGTGTCTATGATGATGTGAATCAGCTGTTGTGGGAAGTGAAGACAGGTGATGGTGGAATTCATGACACGGACAATACCTATCGTTGGGGTGGGGCAGCTGAGTCGTATCTGGGGGGAGATAATTATGGGGATTGGGATGAGTTAGTCAATGGGAGCAATAGCGAGGCTCTCTGTGGGCAGAGCGGGTGGGGAGTACCGACAAGAAATGAGCTAGATTCTATTCGGGACACCACCAGAAGTGCTCCCTTAGTTGACTCTAGCCACTTTCCAAATACAAAAATTGCGTATTACTGGTCGTCTTCACCCGTTGCCGATGTTAGCTACAACGCTTGGATGCTGGGTTTCGATGACAATGGTTACAATAACGACACCAGTCGTAGTTTCAGCAAATATGTTCGGTTGGCACGAAGTGGACAGCTGTCTTTATTTATTGACCCACAGGCAACTTTTTCTTACACCCCAACCACTCCCAACACCACACAGAGTATCACCCTCGATGCTACCTCCTCCACGGGTAACGATGGCACCTCAAGCACTATCCTCTCGTACCAATGGAGCAGTAGCGATGGGCAAACCGCCAGTGGCAGCACCGCCTCACTAACTTTTTCATCGACTGGTAGTTACACCATTACCCTAACGGTAACTGATAATATTGAGCGGATAGTTTCAACCAGCCAGACCATCACTGTCGCAGAGCCTCCTAACGTAGCCCCAACCGCCTCTTTCACAGCAACCCCATCTAGTGGAAGCATTCCTCTCGCTGTTAGCTTAGATGCTAGTGCGTCATCTGATAGTGATGGTTCGATCGTTAGCTATAGCTGGGAAAGTAGTAATGATGATGTTGAATCTAGTGCATATGCAATCATGACATTTACTCAACCAGGTAGCTACACCATCACATTGACAACAGCCGATGAAGATGGGGCTACTGCTCAGGCCACACAAACTATCAATGTTAGTCAGAGTATCTTATGCAGTGCCTATACTCGTACAACATCTCGTGTTGTTAGCAACCTAAGAAGCTCTCTGAGAAGGGGGGAGTACGAAACCATTGCCAATCACCGCCAGAGAATTGTAGATTGGAACGCTGAGCAACACACTTATTGCTTCGACATGGACGAGGCTCAAAGCTATGACCCAGAATCTGGGATTCTCTTCTCTGCCCTCGATACTTATGGATTCCACCCTTGGCCACTGCATTATGAGATCGGTATTGAGTCAATCGGTACAGGTTCTAATGTCCAGCAGTTCGCCAATGACATGTACGCCATTGCACATGTGACCGTTGCTCTGGGAACCCTAGAGACCGAGCTGCTATTCACTGTCAATCCCGACCTGACCAACATCTACCCCGATGAACCCTATTCTCAGGCTCGAAAGATTGCTCTTGAAGGGGATATGAGTAGTGCCAGCATCACCAGTTGGATGACCAAACGCTGGTACGAGAGCGATAACGAATGGGAGACCCGCCTCAGCAACTTTAGTGAACGACTGGTCGTCACCATCAACACCAATCCCAGCGAGGATTACGATGCCAACAGCCAAACATTGACCGCCACCGTAGACTTCTCCCCCTTCGGACTTGGCACTAAACAGTACAGTCTTACCAACATGAGCCCCAATGATGTCATCCGCTTCAGTAGACTCGGATGGGCAGTCGCCACCGCCACCATCCGGTCAAGTGACCATGTCCTACAACTAGGAGAGACCGAGATCTACTTCGGAGGCACCCTGCTAACCGCCACCGAAAATGTACTCGAAGCCAGCAACAACACAATCAGCCTTACCTCAAATCAGGCATCCTCCCTAACCACAATCAGTGGAGGAGTCGCTCCCTATACCGTTACTGTGAGTGATTCCACCATCATCACTGCCTCCATAACCGGCGACCAATTAACCGCAAGGGCATTGCGAAATGGCACCGCAACAATGACCGTAACCGACACCACAGGGTGGAGCGTCATCATTACCCTCACGGCTTCCAATATTATTATCGATACAGTAGTCCCAACAGCCACACTACAAACCGTTGAGGTTGGCGATAGCTCAATCACAGTCGTGGTTAGTGATAATGTCGCTGCCGATTTTGAAGCCACAAGCGTCAGCCTGGTAAGAGTAAATAGTGCTTCAGTCGGTTTTTCTATTGCAGCAGGAAGTAACTCATCACAAACTATTATTCAGCTAAGCGGCACAACCTTTGCGGATGGTTACACTTACGAGGTTACAGTAACCGTTGAAGACCTGGCAGGGAACAGTCAGCTCTATGTACTCTCAGAGACGGTGACAATCCCCCTCTCAACACAAGAGACACTCACACTAAGTGGCTATGCACCACTAACGGGAACCATAACAACCCTAACCGGAACAGCTACAGAATACACATCCAGTGACACCTCTATTGCAACGGTAGATCAGGCAGGAACCGTCACCGCCATCTCTAGTGGTATCCTCATAGTCACCGCAACGGATGAGGAAGGAGGCAGGGACACCACCACCGTCACAATTGAACTGCTAGAAGTCACTCCATTAAATTACGATACCCGAGCCCGAGTTAGCCCCCAAGTCATTGCCGGTGGGGTCAGCCCCAGCATCATAGACATCAACGATACCCAGTTTGATATCGTCGCTATGATACGCCCCGGAGTACTCCCCATCGACCGAGTCACCTTCCAATCCACTAATGGACAGC
>JABHIC010000104.1 GCA_018671205.1 Gammaproteobacteria bacterium | reverse complement strand
TAGTGCTCCCACTTCTGCTGCATCACCCCCTCCGCATTCTCACTCTTGATGGTTTCGGCCCCAGAGATGGCCTCAACCAGAATGGCATGTTTCTGGGTGGCCTCCTTGAAGGTCTCGCTGACGGCGCGATGGAGGGGAACCTGCAGGATCAGTGCAGAGAGAATCACCACCGGAATCGCAACCATGGGGATCCAGACGATGGGCCCCCCAATCATCCAGATGACAGCGAGGAAGATTGCCAGGAAGGGGAGGTCAATCAGGGTGGTTAGTGAGGCGGAGGTGAAAAAATCCCGCAACCCCTCAAATTCACGCATATGGTTGGCAACTGCGCCAGAGGCCGGGTCACGAGCCTCCATTCGGGTGCCCATAAGCTGCTCAAAGATGGTGGCAGAGAGCGCCAGATCGGCCCGTTTTCCGGCAACATCGATAAAATAGGCGCGCAGCGTGCGCAACAGAAAATCAAAACCGGCTACCAGCAGCGCGCCAATGGCCAATACCCAGAGTGTCTCCATTGCATTGTTGGGGACCACCCGATCATAAACATTCATCACAAAGAGGGGGCTGGCCAGAGTGAAAATATTGACCATAAAGGAGGCAAAGATGCTCTCACTGTAGATGGGCCACCCCTTGAGAATGGTTTTCCAGAACCAGAAATGGCCCTGCGAGGAGGCAGCGGCCGGTATGGCTCCCTTAATAAGTAATATTTGACCATTGTGTAGCTGACTCAGTTTATTGAGTTCGAGCTGCTGAGGATTGCCCTCCGTATCTAGTGCGGTAACACGCTTCCCCTCAATGTTGGTGACCACAACCGCCTGCTGTTTCGCCAGAAATAGCAGGGCGGGGAGTTGTGTTGAGGAGAGTTTGCCCAGTGAGAGGTCCTCAATATCGGCATTTATTCCGGTCCGCTGCAGTGCGCGTAGCGCCAGTGCCGGGGTTAGTTTTCCCTGTTTGAGCGGAATTCCTGCCAGCAGAGTCTCTGCTGGCAGTGGGAAACCGTGCTGTTTGCTGAGCTGCAGAAGAGGTGCAAGAAGTGGATCAGACATTTTTGTAACCAAAATGGAGAGAGTTCAGTACTATATACACTTTATTTTTTCAAAAAACCATCAGTACCCATCAATCCTGGATTGTTGGAGTGCAGGAAGGCCAACCTTTTACGAATTTATATGACACAGCATACCCCCTTATTTGTTGCCTTTGCCGTTGCCCTCTCCGCAGTCGTGGGGGGAGCACTCTTTTTTGATAGTGATGTTGAGCCACAGCCTCCGGTTACCCCGGAAGAGCCTGCACCACAACAGAGCCGTGACCCCTTTGTTCAGGAGTATCAGGCGCTTGAACAGCTGCTGGAGGAGACACGGGCACAGCGAGCCGTGAGGACAAAACAGCAGGCAGAGGCAGCGGTTGCTACTGCCGTGCAGCCCACTGTTGAGGAGGCGCCCGCAACGATACAACCGGTTGAGCCGCCAGAGGAGCTGGAGGAGACGCAGGTTATTGAGGCAGCGCTGCCCAAGCCTGAGAGTAGCCCACAGCCTGAGAGTAATCCGCAGAGGGTGGAGGTTGTCGCCGAGGCGACAACCGTGGCCGATCAACCCCCCAGGGTGGCTCCGCAAAAGGTGGAGCCACCGGTTCCAACAGAAAAGCCGAAGGTGGCTCTGTTGAAAAAGGTTGAATCTCCATTGAAAATAGCCTCAATACCACCGCAGCCGGTAAAGGCCAAGAAACAGAAGAGCCAGAAGAGCAAGAAGAGCACGAGGGGTATACAGCCTATGACTAAGGGTAACCATGTCCAGGTTGGAGCCTTCACCGATAAGAAACGTGCCCTATCGATTGCAAAAGATCTGGCTGAGTCAAACTTTAAGCTGAAGGTGATATCGGTAAAGCATGGCGGGCGAGAGTTCTATCTGTTGCGTGATTACAGTGCAACGACCCAAAAAGAGGCCCTCAGGCTGAAGAAGATCTATGATGAGTGGCTCAATGTCGATAGCCTGGTGCGTTACTAAAGTAGAGGTTTGGTGTTGACCGATTATGTGTGGTATTTGCGGTGAACTGAGGTTTGATGGGGCAGTACCGGATCCTGCAGTGGTGGGGAAGATGTTGCAGGTACTGCGTCCTCGTGGACCGGATGACGAGGGTGTCTGGCGTCAGGGGCCGCTGTTGCTGGGGCACCGTCGGCTCTCTATTCTGGACCTCTCTGAGCGAGGGCATCAACCGATGGTTGATAGCGCGAATGCGCTTGCGGTTGTCTTTAACGGTACTCTCTACAACTATAAAGCACTGCGAGAGACGCTGAGAGCGAAAGGGTACCGTTTTCACTCCAGTGGAGATACCGAGGTCATTTTGAGTGCTTATGATGCCTGGGGAGAGGCCTGTGTCGACCGTTTCTCCGGTATGTTTGCCTTTGTACTCTGGGATGGGAATAGGGGGCAGTTGCATCTGGTACGGGATCGGATGGGAATCAAGCCGCTCTACTGGACAGCGGATGGAAACCGCCTGTTATTTGCCTCTACCCTCCCCGCACTGTTGGCGGCCGACGGGGTGGATCATGCCTTTGACCCTGTGGCACTACACCATCACTTCACCCTTCACGGTGTGGTTCCTGCGCCCCGAACCCTGTTTCGTGCGATCCGCAAGATGGAGCCGGCCCACTGGTTGAGTGTTGATCTCAAGGGCTCAATGGAGTCGTCCCGTTACTGGTCACTACAGGCAACCCGACCGAAAACAGCGAATGGAGCGGCGAGGAGTGAATGGGAGTGGGCCGAGCTTATTCGTGACGCCCTGATGTCGGCGGTAGAGCGGAGACGTGCCGCCTCTGATGTTCCGGTTGGGGTGCTACTCTCGGGAGGGCTGGACTCCAGTCTGTTGGTAGGGATGTTAGCCGAGGCGGGTCATCAGGATATTCGCACCTTCTCTATCGGCTTTGAGGACTCTCCGGAGGAGCGTGGCAGTGAGTTTGAATACTCCGATGCGGTAGTGAGACAGTTCCAGACCCGGCACCGGAAAATTGTGATCCCTAATGATCAGGCTCTACCCCGCCTGACGGAGGCAGTCGATGCAATGTCTGAGCCGATGTTCGGGCAGGATGCGATCGGCTTCTACCTGCTGGCGGAGCAGGTCTCAAAAGAGGTGAGTGTGGTGCTGAGTGGACAGGGGGCAGATGAGCTCTTTGGTGGTTATTTCTGGTATTCACAGATGGCGCAGGCCTCTGGAACAGCACTAGAGCGCTTTCGGCAATACTACTTTGACCGTGATCATGCGGAGGTGATGCAGCTGCTCACGGCGGCGTATCGGGGAGAGGATCATAGCGGGCAGTTAATGCGTGGGCTGCTGGAGGCACCGGCTGCGGATCAGTTTCTCGACCAGGTACTGCGGGCAGATGTCACCACCCTGGTTGTGGATGACCCGGTGAAGCGGGTGGATAATATGACCATGGCCTGGGGGCTGGAGGCACGAGTCCCCTTTCTGGATCATCATCTGGTGGAGCTGGCGGCACAGATGCCGCCGGAGATGAAATTAGCTCGTCAGGGAAAAGGGCCATTGAAGTTGATCTCTCGTGGACTGCTGCCTGATTCGGTGATTGATCGCCCCAAGGGCTATTTTCCCATGCCTGCCCTTAAATATGTTCGTGGAGAGTTTCTGGAGTTTATGCAGGATGTCCTGAATTCACAGGCATGTCGTGAACGGGGGCTCTACCAACGCAGTTACATTAATAAACTGCTCTCCAATCCAACCGCAGAGGAGAGTTTTACCCGAATCCGGGGGAGTAAATTATGGCAGTTGGCACTGACCGAGCAGTGGTTGCAGCGCCATCTTGAGTGATAAAATGGTGTAGGGTACCTCTAAAAATTACTATTTTTAGAGGTACCCTGTAATCGCTTGCTGAGTTTATGGTAGTATCCTCTGCCACTAATTTTGGGTTTGGTGAGTATCAGATAGCCTCTGAGGGGTTGGCTGAGTTCATCGTTGTCTATTTCTTGGAGAAACTGTATGAGTACAGAGACTGTAGATTTGGGTAAACGCCGTTTCCTGACGGCGGCAACCTCTGCAGTGAGCGCAGTTGGGGCGGCTTTTGTGGCGGTACCCTTCGTGAAGTCAATGAATCCTAGTGCAAGAGCACAGGCAGCGGGCGCTCCAGTTGAGGCGGATATTAGCAAAATGGCACCGGGGCAGATGTTGACGGTGGAGTGGCGTGGTAAACCTGTCTGGATTGTGCGTCGTACCCAGGAGACACTGGATACCCTGAAGACACTGGACGGCATATTGAGTGACCCGACATCGGCTGAGTCGGATCAGCCAGAGTACTGCAAGAATGCCTCTCGGGCGATCAAGCCGGAGTACCTGATTACTGTCGGAATCTGTACCCATTTGGGCTGCTCTCCAACTTTCCGCCCTGAGATGGCTCCTGCCGATCTCGGCCCTGACTGGAAGGGGGGGTTCTTCTGCCCCTGCCACGGCTCACGTTTTGATCTCGCGGGTCGTGTCTATCAAGGGGTTCCTGCCCCTCTGAATCTGGTCATTCCTTCACACAGCTACATCAGTGATACCCGTATCATGGTGGGCGTTGATCAAGGAGCAGCATAATGGGTCTGAGAGAGACAGAAGCGACAGGTGTGGTCGGTTCGTTTGACCAGCGTTTTCCACTCCTGAAGGTATGGAATGAGCATCTGGCGCAGTATTACGCGCCGAAGAACTTTAATTTCTGGTACTTCTTTGGTTCACTGGCAATGATGGTGCTGGTGATTCAGATTTTGACGGGTATCTTCCTCACCATGAACTACAAGCCTGATGCAGAGCTCGCCTTTGCCTCGGTGGAGTATATTATGCGTGATGTCGAGTGGGGGTGGTTGATTCGCTATATGCACTCCACCGGCGCCTCGGCATTTTTCGTGGTGATCTATCTCCATATGTTTCGTGGGCTGATGTATGGCTCCTACCGAAAACCTCGCGAGTTGATCTGGGTATTCGGTATGGTGCTCTATCTGGCGCTGATGGCAGAGGCATTTATGGGGTACCTGCTTCCCTGGGGACAGATGTCCTACTGGGGAGCGCAGGTGATCATCTCCCTGTTTGGTGCTGTACCTTATGTGGGGGAAGAGATTGCACTATGGATTCGTGGTGACTTCGTTATTGCGGATGCCACCCTGAACCGTTTCTTTGCCTTTCATGTGATTGCGGTGCCTCTGGTGCTGGTGATGCTGGTCTTCCTCCATATTGTTGCCCTTCACGCAGTGGGTTCGAACAACCCTGAGGGGATTGAGATCAAG
>JABHIC010000103.1 GCA_018671205.1 Gammaproteobacteria bacterium | reverse complement strand
TGTTGATGGAGTCGATTCAGATGCGTTATCCAAATGTGCAGATCAATCGCAGGATTGCTCGCGCAATCAAGGAGCAGCATGCGTTTGTTGGCAGAGCAGAAGAGAAGGTGCTGGTTACCATGCGTGAGAGTGGTAAGCCGGTAACCGTTGATGTCACGGAAGAGCTTGAGCTTGCCTGTAACTCGATTGTTCCCGATATTGTGGAGCAGATTGAGCACTTGGTGATGGGTTTTGATCCTGAGGATCAAGAGGCTGTTTTGGCTAATATTATCGTTGCTGGTGGCGGTTCACGGATCCGTAATCTCAACGAGGTGATCAAAGAGTCACTCACAGAGTACGGTAATATTAACGTGGTCTGCGTAGATGACCCCGATTATGCGGGATGTTTGGGGGGGCTTAAGCTGGCCAGCGATCTGCCGCCAGACTACTGGGATCACGTAGGTGAGATGGTAACTTCCTAGCTAAAATGTAAAAAAACGCCCCAGATGCGGATTGCCTCTGGGGCGTTTTTTATGGGCCATTTTTTAGGCTGGTCTAATCAGCGGGCGTGCGTGGAGATCTCCTGGTTACGCTGCTGGAGTACCTCTATTGCATGGTTGATACCAAAGAATTTCAGTATCAACCAGAGCAGAAGGGGAATAATTAGGTATCGGTATTTCATTGATCAGAAAGAATATTTTTAAGGTAATTGTACCATAATGGAGTGGCACTATCTTCTCTATGGAGTGAATGGGGTGGTGGGCTTGCTGTTGGGGATATTTCTCTACCGGGAGTTTCACGAGGGTTTTTTGGTGGTGATTCGTGGTCAGGTTTACTCACTGAAATGGGTGGTTATCCCGCTGTTGATGGTGGCCGCTGTGGTGAATTTCTACTGGTTTTATCAGGTACGGCAGCTCCACCAGGATCTGCTACTGCTGCTGTTGATCTTCTCCGGGATGGTGGCTCCATTCTTATGGTTGGCACTGCTGGTGGTACTTCGTTTTCTCCTGGTTGATGTCTTTATGGGGTTTCTTGCGGAGGTGTCTGACTCTTTTTCCGGGCTGCGAAAAGAGCTGGAGGGGTGGTTGCAGAGGCGTGATATTGAGGGGATCTACCACCACGACCATGCGATGGATAAGATTCGTCAGGTACGCAGGCAGTGGTCGGAGCGGATGGTCAGCCGTAAGGATGCGGTGAAAGAGATCCGTCAGTTGAAAAAGAGAACCCCCTCGGCAACCGTCAAGAAGAAGAGAAAAAGAAAAGGTGGAAAGAAGCCGGCTGAATATGGGCAGGCGGGAATGTCAGATCTGATGTCCGGGTTTATGGATCGGATAAGGGGAGAGGATGAGCATAAAAAGTAGGAGAATGAGGATCACTCCGTGTACCCCGGAAGTTCCTCTTGTCCGACTGATTTGGTGTGTTATTATTGGGTGCCAGGATGGTCGTTAATATTGTATAGGGAGATTAAATAAGTGAGTTATAACTGTCTGTTGTGTAAGTATGTTTATGATGAAGAGAGAGGGGATCCAGATCACGGTCTGGCACCGGGAACGCCATGGGATGATATTCCTGATGATTGGGTCTGCCCCGATTGTGGAGCAACAAAAATGGACTTTGAGCCATCGTGATTCTCAGGTAGAGCAGGGAGAAACTGCGTTGGATAGAGCGTGAGAGTTTCCTTTTTCTTCCGCACGCTTGATCTAGGTTTACACCGTGGTGAAGAGCCGGTAGGATACCGCTTTACGTTCCGATAAGCTGAGATATTGGAACTCTACTGACCGTTCGATAACTATTATAATTCTATTGCGGCAATTGAGATGAGTGACCTACCTACCCTGTTACTGGCTGATGATGAAGAGCCTATGAGAATGTTCATTGTTGGCCTTCTGAAGCATGAGGCGTGCAAGGTTGTTGCGGTTGCCTCTGATGGGAAGGAGGCGTGGGAGCTCTATCAGAAACATAAGCCGGATATTACCCTGCTCGACATTAATATGCCGAAGATGAATGGCGTGGAAGCGCTGCGCAAGATTCGTGAGGTGGACTCGGACTCTTTTGTCTGCATGATCAGCGCGGATACTTTTCCTGAGGTAATTCGGGAGGTCGCATCGCTGGGGATCGGGGGGTTTGTGGTAAAGCCACTCAACCATAAAAAACTACACCCCATCTTTGATAAATACGCAAAGCTGAACCGTTAGTTTCGGCTATAGCTATAAGGTTTCGCCTGTTGCATCTGGCTCTTCTGGTCGGAGAGTTCTGAGTGGAGGCTATAGAGTTTCTGTAAAATTTCATCGACCTCCTGTTTCCTCACTATGCTCTCTTTACGAGGCGGTTCTCTTGGAGGTGGTGGAGCGGTTACAACGACAGGGGCTACGACAGGGGGCGGTGGGAGCTGTTTTACCTCAGCCACCTCCTGCACAAGTCGCTCCTCCAGCTCGCGGATACGCTGTTTCAGATCTTTCTCCATGCGGGCAAAGGTTGCCCCAATGGTCTCTGTCGATGGGCTCCTCTCCCGTTCGCTATCCAGTGCTGTTTTGGTCTCCTTTAGGCTCTTCTCCAGTTGGTGCTGCTCCTGCTGTAATTTGGAGAGGCTCTGCTCCATCAGGGCCAGTACCTTTTCACTCTGTAACCGTTTCTGCTGCTCGTTCAGCAGTTGTTGGGTCAGTGCCTGGGTTGCGCTGTAGTCAACGGGTGGCTGCTGTACCGGTGCGGGGGAGGGTGCTACCGCTGTGTAGGGCACCGCTCCGGGCCAACCAAACAGATAGAGCGCCCCAGCCGCTGCCGCAAATAGTAGAAGATTAACGGTGATTAGTAGTTTATGGGTTGAGTAGATCGATTTTTGGGCGCGCCCCTGATTGGCCTCTTCAATCGCACTACGCGTTGCCTCATGGGCAAACTCCATCGCCCCCAGAGAGGCCTGGGCAGCCTCTTGAGCCGCCTCAGCAGCCAATCGAACCTGACTGTTACCCTGCTCCTCCTTCATCTGATGGATTGCCGACTCTGCAGTGTGGTGGCTCTCCATCGCCGCCTCCGTCGTCTGCTGCAGCTTTTCTGTGCTCTCTTTGCTGATCTGTTGCTGAATCAGAGAGTCAACCCGGCCCTGGGCAACCGCGGGCTGCTCAGGGTTTTCGGGAGTGGAGGAGGTGTGGGGCTGGGGCGTGGAGAGGGGCTCTTTCTCACTCGCACTGTCGGAAAAATCCCTGCTGGGTGGGGGCTCTACAGGGAGAGGGGGGGGAGGCTGTTGGCGCTGTTGCTCCGCACGTTGGCGGATAAAAGAGTCCAGGTTGAAAGGGGCGCCGGACTGCTGTTCCGCACGTTGACGGATAAAAGAGTCTAAATTGAAGGGGGCGTCTGACTGCTCCATCGTGGGGGGGGATTAAAGGTTATTGAGCTGTTTACGTAGTAGTATGGTCTGCTGTTTCAATGCCTGGGTACGTTCGAAAAGCTCGCGGCTCTTCTGGTTTTGCAGGTTACTGCCAGAGGCCTCAATGGCTGACTCCATCTCTTTAATATCCACTCTTCCTTGTCGTCTGAATTCTGTTGCCTGATGGCTGGCATCACGGGCTGCGATTGCAGCGTTCAACGCCAGTTCTGCTGCATGGTTGGTGGCAGCAATGAAGGTATTGGTCTCTTCGATGGAGTGGTTGGCCTCCTCGACACTCTGCTGGGTGATCGTGGCCACCTCGCGAGCATTCAGGTCGGCCTCTCGTGCCGCATCAATCGCATGAATACTGCGCATGGATGCCGCTCGAGCCGCATCAGCAATGGTATCCATCTTTTCAGTAATAATATAGCGCGGCTCCTCGCCTATTGTATCGGTTCTTTCGCTGTCTGTCTCACTTTCCGGCGCTCCCTCAGGCGCGCTCTTTTCCTCGATCTCCGGCATCCTCTCTTCCTCTTCCGGAGGGTAGACAGCGGCATCATCTGATGGGGGCTGTGGGGGTGTTCGGGGAGGTTGAGTACCGATCAATACCTCTGTTAATGAGGGTGGGGGTTGTAGCCCCGCTGCCCATACATTATCTACCTTTTTGATAGCCACGCGTTCTCTCTCTTTCTTAGCTTCGTTGTTTTACTATTTAGGCGTCTCATAAATTCCTTCATAACGTTTCCAGGGCACGCTGTAAAACATCCCTGTGTGCTCGACGATAGCCATCCCTGGCTATCAACGGCCCCGGAATTGCCATGAAGGAACTTATGAAACTATTCATAACCTGGATTCTCTTCCCTTATTGCCACTTTATTGGCACCCGGTTACCGATCAGGCGCTTTGTTCACTGAATGAGCAAGCCTTATGCCAACACGCTGAAAAAGGTGGAAGAGGCAGAGATTTATGGGTACCTCTAAGAAATGTACTTTTTCAGTGATTGCTGCGTCAGCTCCGTACTCGAGTCCTCATGTACTCGCATGTACACTGCGGCTCTCCGTGCGGTGCTTTCTTGCACTCACAGAAAAATCACTATTTTTAGAGGTGC
>JABHIC010000102.1 GCA_018671205.1 Gammaproteobacteria bacterium | reverse complement strand
TTGTGCTGCTGCTGATCTTAGTGGGGTTTGCGATGAATTCGGGAGGGTTTGTACAGGGGCTTCACTTTCTGTTTGATCCCGATTTTAGCAAGATTTCTACCGAGGGGGTGTTGACGGCACTGGGGCACGCCTTCTTTACCTTGAGCTTGGGGATGGGGGCAATCATGATCTATGGTGCCTATCTGCCCGACAGTGTCTCAATTACCAAAGTGACATTGACGGTAGCGCTTGCCGATACGGTAGTCGCCCTGTTGGCAGGGATGGCGATCTTCCCTATCGTTTTTGCTAATGGATTGGAACCGGGGGCCGGGCCAGGGTTAATCTTTCAGACGCTGCCAGTTGCTTTCGGCGCGATGCCGGGTGGTGTGCTGTTTGGAACGTTGTTCTTTGTGTTGCTGGTTTTTGCGGCCTGGAGTTCAGCAATCTCAATTATCGAGCCGGTTGTTGCCTGGCTGGTTGAGACCAAGGGGTGGAGCCGTAATCGGGCGGCCTTGAGCTCAGGAGGGGTGACCTGGGCCTTGGGGATTGCTAGTGTTCTGTCATTCAATCTATGGTCTGAAGTTAAGTGGATGGATAAGACCATCTTTGATCTGCTGGATTACCTGACCGCGAATATCATGCTGCCTCTGGGGGGACTGCTCATTGCGCTGTTTGCTGGCTGGGTGATGAATCAAAACCACTCCAGAGGGGAGTTGGGACTGGCGTTGGAGGGGTATCAGCGCTGGCAGTGGTTGATCCGTTATGTGACCCCGGTAGCTATTGTGCTGGTTTTTCTGAATGCGATTGAGCTGATCTGACGGTATGGCTGTGGTTGAGAAGAGTGCGTTGGTGGCCTACTCCAGTGAGCAGATGTTTGCGCTGGTTGAGGATGTGCCAGGTTATGTCGATTTCCTCCCCTGGTGTGGGGGGAGTCGGTTTTTGCAGCAGGGTGAGCAAGAGAATGTGGGTGAGGTGGATATCGCCTTCAAAGGGGTGCGCCAATCCTTTTCGACCCGAAACCGCCTGAATGCGGGGCAGTGGATTGATATGGAGTTAGTGAATGGGCCATTCAGGCGGCTACAGGGGCGCTGGAGCTTTGATGCGCTGAATAGTGACTCCTGTAAAATCTCTCTTCGGGTTGAGTTTGAATTTTCCAACAGGATTGTTGCGCTGGCGATTGGGCCACTTTTTAGTCAGATCACCGCCTCAATGGTGGATGCATTCGTAAAGCGGGCAGAGGAAATTTATAGCAGTGACAGAACATAAGTCAAAAAGTATGGTGATAGAGATCGCCTATGCTCGCCCCAGTGAGCAGGTTATTCTTGAGGTTGAGGTCGAAGAGGGGGCAACGGTAAAGGGTGCCATTGAGCAGTCCGGTATTCTCTATCAGTTTCAGGAGATTGATCTTGAGAAGAACAAAATGGGAGTGTTTGGGAAGGGTGTCCGTCTGGACCATCTGCTCCGGGAGCGGGATCGGATAGAGATCTACCGTCCACTGATTGCAGATCCAAAAGAGGTGCGCCGTCAGCGAGCAGCAGCGGGCAAGCGGATGAAGAAAGGGGGGGGAGAGGTTTGAGTAATTATTTGGACGTCTCTGTTGTTAGATCACCATGAATGCGCGCCAGCTTCTCCTGTTCGAAATAGAGTGAAATGCGTTGCTGATCCTGGAGCGAGCCTTTCACTCTTTTGCTAGAGAAATAGACCCAATGTTCTTGATGAAAGGTGTCCACCAGTAGCGGAGATCCCATGATGAAGCGGACCTGGCGTTTGTTCATGCCGAGCTTGAGTTGATCGACCATCTCCTGGTCTACAATATTTCCCTGATGAATGTCTGCCTGATAGATGCCAGGTATAGAGGGCATGGATAGCTCGGGAAGCTGTAGTTCGGGTAGCCGCTCTTTGATTGAGGTACAGCCCTGGAAAAGGGGGAGGATCAAAAGCAGAGGGAGGAGGTGTGGCGCTTTTTTCATGAGTTTAGGTATCAGTAAGTGGTCATTCAGTATGATGGGTACCCTAGGTGCCCTGATAAAACGTAGTGTAAAACAAATTACATCAGAATGGGCTATTCGGTGGGGCTGGAGTGGCTAACCATCTCGCTGGCGTGGGCATGAGTCTGTTGGGTGATCTCCATCCCCCCCAGCATACGTGCAACCTCAAAGGTACGCCCGGCCTCATCCAGTAGAGTGATCTGACTGGTGGTATGCTCTCCGTTGTGATCCGCGGCTTTCTCAATTTTCAGATGGTGGTGCCCCTGTGCCGCAACCTGTGGCAGATGGGTTACGCAGAGTATCTGTGCGCTCTCCCCCAGTTGGCGTAGCTTCTTCCCAACCTGTTCTGCAGTGCCTCCCCCTATACCACTATCGACCTCATCAAAAATAAGTGTTGGGGTCTGTCCACGATGGGCTGCGGCGAGTTGAATGGCCAGACTGATTCGTGACAGCTCTCCACCGGAGGCCACTTTGGTCAAAGGGGCCAATGGGCTGCCCGTATTGGTCTGCACCTCAAATTGAACCTCATCATGACCCTGTAAGCGGAACGCCTGGTTAGCCAATGGAGAGAGGGCGATATGAAAATGGCTCTGCGCCATACCTAGCTGATGGATCTCCCGGTTTACCGCCTGCTGTAGAAGAGGGATGGCATCTGCTCGACGTTGGTGGAGCTGCTCTGCAAACTGATGGCACTGCTGTTCGGCCTGCGAGATCTTGTTTTCCAGCTGTTCAAGTGCGGTAGTTTGCTGCCGAAGTTGATCTCGCTGTTGCTGAAGCTGTTGGTGGTGCTGAAAGAGTGTTTCCGGGGTGCAGTGGTGCTTTCGTGCCAGGTCAGAGAGGAGAGTAAGACGCTCGTTGAGCCACTCAAGTCGAGCCGGGTCAAGGGTGTAGTTGCTGACGCTCTCTTGCAGTTCAGATGCGATATCGGTGGCCAGAACGGTTATTTCAACTAGACGCTCCCGTAGGGGTTGAGTCGTTGGGTCAAGTGATTCGAGTGACTCCAGATGCGAGGTGGCGCGGTAGAGCTGCTGTATGGCAGAAAATTGCTCATCCTCACCATCCAGTAGTTGATAGGTCTGTTGTCCCAGCTCAATCAGCTTTTCCCCATTCGTGAGCTGGCTATGCTCTCGCTCCAGTTGTGCAAGCTCGCCCTCTTGTAGTGCAAGCCTATCAAGCTCATCAAGCTGGAAGTTGAGTAGAGCAATACGGTCGTTACGCTCAGATTCACTCTGTAGTTGAGACTGTTGTTGCTGTATAAGCTGCTCCCAGTGCCGAAACGCTGCTGACATTTTGGTGAGCAGTACGCCACTATCTGCGTAGTGATCCAGTAGGTGGAGCTGTTCGCCCCGTTTGAGTAGACGCTGATGGGCATGTTGGCCCTGGATATCAATGAGCAGTGTGGAGAGTGAACGAAGTGACTGCGTTGTGCTGGGTGTGGCATTGATAAACGCACGGGAACGACCATCACGACGGATCACCCGGCGTAGGATCAGGGTTCCAGACTCTGTGGCCTCCACGGCCTGGCTCTCCATCCACTGTAAGACCTCAGTGGTGAGTGCAGTAAAGGTAGCCACAATCTCGGCCTGATCGCAGCCATGACGAATAAAGCCGCTTTCTGCACGTTTTCCGACAGCGAGGCTGAGGGCATCAAAGATAATCGACTTTCCGGCACCCGTCTCTCCTGTGAGGATGGTCATGCCGTGGTCGAAGTCAATTTCAGTCTCTGAAACCAGTACAAAGTTTCGGATGTAGAGGTGTCGAAGCATGGAACCGTAATTATCCAGACCAGCCGAGCTTTTGTCGTAGTACCTGATAGGGGCTGTAGTTGGAGGGGTGGATCAGTCGGATAGGGTGGTCATAGCGCCCAACCAGGATTTTGTCACCAGCAACCAGAACCTCGTTGCTCTGTCCATCACGAGTAACCTGAGCGTGGCCACTGGGCCCCATGATGGTGATCTCAATCTGGCTATTGCCAGGAACCACAATGGGGCGGTTGGTGAGGGTGTGGGGGCAGATCGGCACCAGGGTAATAGCCTTGAGGGTGGGGGCCAGAATGGGGCCACCACCGGAGAGGGCATAAGCGGTTGAGCCGGTTGGTGTGGATACAATCAGCCCATCCGAGCGTTGACGATAGACAAACTCCCCGTTGATATGCGTCTCAAACTCAATCATGCGGGCGATATCCAGTTTGTGAACCACCACATCATTCAGTGCAGGGCCTCCAGCCAGTTTCTTGCCATCCCGCAGGATATGGCTCTGTAGTAGACAGCGTCTCTCTTCGGTGAACTCGCCAGATAGTACCTCCTCCATATAAGTATCAATCTGGGAAGGGGCGATATCGGTCAGGAAGCCGAGACGTCCGAGGTTAATGCCAAGCATCGGGATATCGAAATGGGCTAAAGAGCGTGCGGCACTGAGGAAGGAGCCATCTCCCCCTACCACTACCACCAGGTCACAGCTCTCCCCCATCTCCTCTCGGCTAACTACGGGGAGGCGGTTCTCCGGGTGACGCTCAGCGGTATCTTTGTCGAGAAAGACCTCAAGTCGTCTGTCGATCAGGCAGCGGGTAAGAGAGAGCAGGGTCTCTCCAACTGTGGGGGCACCAAACTTACCGATGATGCCAATTTTCTGAAATTGGTACTCCATGTTCTCCTCTATTGAGGCTCAGGAGTGGCACTCGCTCTCTGCGAGTGCTAGTCTTCGCCTCTTTTTACCGTTTCCAACACTATATCACGATTAAGATTACAGATGAGCAGTGAGCTTCCATTAACTGAACGAGCACAGCACCTGCTAAAAGTGCTGGTAGAGCACCATATTCGTGATGGTAAACCGGTGGGGTCTACCACGCTTTCGCGTAGCTCACGCATCAAGGTGAGTGCTGCAACCATACGCAATACCATGTCTGATCTGGAGATGATGGGGTTAATTCAATCACCCCACACCTCAGCAGGGCGTGTACCGACCCAGAAAGGGTATCGCCTCTTTGTCGATACGCTGGTTTCGGTACAGCCGCTGGAGCGGTTGGAGCTGAATCAAATGAGGGAGGAGATTTCCGGGGAGGAGAAGAATACCCGTGAAGTGCTCACCACGGCCTCCTCATTGCTCTCGCAGATCACCCAGATGGCAAGTGTGGTAATGGTTCCCAGGCATGGTCGGGTAACTCTGCGCCACCTAGAGTTTCTCCCTCTATCCGAGAAAAAGGTGTTGGCAATTCTGGTGACCAACCGGGATGAGGTACAGAATCGGATTATACAGACTGACCGTGATTTCAGTGAACGGGAACTGCGCCAGGTGGCTAACTGGTTTAATCAGACCTTTGAGGGAGAGGAGTTATCACGGGTAAGAAGTCGGTTGGTAGAGGAGTTGGAACGCGCCCGTGGCGATATGGATGCGGCAATGCAGAGGATTGTGAAAATGGCACAGCAGGCAGTGACCAGCAGTGATCAAAACAGGGATGAGATGGTGGTCTCTGGCCGTTCCAGACTGATGGAGTACGATGAATTTTGTGAGATGGACCGGCTGCGAATGCTGTTCAATGCCTTTAGTGAAAAGCGTGACATGATCCACCTTTTGGATCAGTGTATGGAGGCTGACGGGGTTCAGGTCTTTATTGGAGAGGAGTCAGGCTACCGCTTTTTTGATGATTGTAGCGTGGTAACAGCCCCTTACCGGCATGGTGAGGAGGTAGTTGGAGTGCTGGGTGTGGTTGGTCCCACTCGAATGGCCTATGACCGAGTGATTCCTGTGGTTGATATGACGGCAAAAGTTTTGAGTTCTGCCTTGAATTCGATGGATTAGCCCCCATCCACAGGGGCAGGTTTGGATAAATTATTTGTCAATAAATGTTAGTTAAAGGGAAGTGAAGTCAATGATTGAAGATAGTGAGGTGATGGCTGCTGAAGGGGCGGCAGTGGCGCAGCAGGAAGAGGGAGGGGAGGTAGAGGTCGTAGCGGTCAACGATGAGGTTGTCGATCTCTCCTCTGAGGCCACTCTCGAGGAGCAGAAGGGTGACCCTATCCTGGTCGATACTGATAGCGAGGCAACGGTTGCCGTGGTGGACGCGGAGCTGGAGGAGGCCAAGGCACAGGCGGCTGACTACCTTGAGCGGATGACCCGAATACAGGCAGAGATGGATAACTTGCGTAAGCGGACGGCTCGCGATGTGGAGAAGGCGCATAAATTTGCTCTGGAGCCTTTCGCCAGAGAGTTGTTAGCCGTGGCGGATAGTATGGATCATGGTCTCAAAGCAGCCAGGGGTTCGGGGGATATTGATTCGCTCCGTGAGGGGGTCGAGCTGACGCGCAAACAGCTCTTCGGAGCGTTAGAGAAGTTCAATATTGAGGTGATGGATGCAATGGGGGTTAAGTTCGATCCCGAACAGCATGAGGCAATGACCCTGGTTCCCAACCCTGAGCTGACGCCCAATACGGTGATGGATGTGATTCAGAAGGGCTATACCCTGAATGGTCGTCTGCTTCGCCCGGCTCGGGTAATTGTCAGCTCATAAAAGGTATCCGCTTGAAAGTGGAAAAGATGCCCCCATGGTAGGGGCAGGCTGAATTATTTAAGTTAAATATAAAGATTTAAAAACTACTGTAACGAATTGAAATTGGAGAAACGTAATGGGTAAAATTATTGGAATCGATCTTGGGACCACCAACTCCTGTGTCTCGGTATTGGAAGGAAACAAGGCGCGTGTAGTGGAAAATAGTGAAGGAGCACGTACCACGCCATCCGTGATCGGTTATACCAGTGATGGTGAGGTATTGGTCGGTCAGTCAGCAAAACGTCAGGCAGTGACTAACCCCCACAATACCCTGTTTGCCATCAAGCGTCTGATCGGTCGTCGCTTTGAAGATAAGGTGGTACAGAAGGATATTGACCTGGTTCCTTACAAGATCGTCAAGGCAGATAACGGGGATGCTTGGGTTCAGGTCGATGACAAAAAGATGGCGGCTCCAGAGATTTCGGCCCGGGTTCTGCAGAAGATGAAGAAGACGGCTGAGGAGTATCTGGGAGAGGCGGTGACAGAGGCTGTGGTGACTGTACCGGCCTATTTCAATGACTCTCAACGTCAGGCAACCAAAGACGCAGGTGCCATTGCAGGTATTAATGTGTTGCGTATTATCAACGAGCCTACCGCAGCGGCTATCGCGTATGGTCTAGATAAAACCAAAGAGGGAGAGAAAAATATCCTGATTTGCGATA
>JABHIC010000101.1 GCA_018671205.1 Gammaproteobacteria bacterium | reverse complement strand
GAGACTGTCCAAGACTGGAATCGAGAGAGAATTGATAAGGATAATGTCAAGCAAGATGAGGTGAGTGAGGAGGATCTGGAGTATTTCCGTAAACGAGATGGACTCGTGCATAGACTGGACAAAGCAACCTCGGGTGTGATGATCCTGGCTAAGACTCCTAGAGCCTTTGTGGAGCTACTGCGCCAGTTTAAGGAGAGAGAGACCAAGAAGGAGTACATCGCACTGACCCACGGTATCTGGGAGCCCAAGAGCGGCATAATTGACCTGCCTATAGGGCGTGCAAAGCATGATCGGAAGATGATGGGGGTGCGGGAGGATGGGAGGGAGAGTAGGACAGGATACGTGGTGGAGAAGGAGTATGCGAGTTGGGAGTTCCCGGCTGAGATGAGAGTTAAGTCAACTGGGTATGAGGGGTTCTCGCTCGTACGATTCTCGCCTCATACTGGGAGGATGCACCAGATCCGCGTACATGCGCGCCATCTAGGGCATGCGATTGTGGGGGATAAGGTCTATGCGGGGAGGAAGAGGAGTCGGGAGGATCTCAAATGGACAGGACGAATGATGCTCCATGCCGTCAAGCTCACAATCACTCATCCAGATAGTGGGGAGCGCGTGAGCTGGGAGAGTCTGCCGGAGTGGGAGGCAGAGAAATATCTCAGGAGTTGACGAAGTATGGGATAATGGTGGGAATGCCTGATAAATAGTAGTAAGGAGTAAATATGACAAAAGAGATTAACATTGTTATACTATCAAGTGAGCATGGAGAAATAAACAAAGGAATTGACGGTATGCACGGTGCACCTGCCAATAACATTGCAGAAGCGCTAGAGGTTGCCAAAGAGTATTGTTTGCCAACTCCAACTTTTATTGAGGAAAAAGGTAAGCCTGCAACAAAAAAAGGTGTTGCCGTAGGGAGGTAATTGGAGTGATTGATATTGTGTTAGCATAGATAAGTGGAAAATAAATATCGGAATCTAGTGATTGGGGTAGTAGTGGGAGCTGTACTCTTGCTGTGGGGGAAGGAGCAGGTATATAGCTCACAAATACTGGGACAGAACTATCGATATAATCTAGTGGTGGCAAGTAGTGGGGGTGAGGTCGAGTTTTTGTCGTTTGACCCAGAAGAAAAAGAGATAGTGGTACTGGACTGGCCGAGAGACCTGATGATCTCGTCACGTTCTGTGGGGAGTTATAAGATCGGAGATCTGTACAAACTAGGGTCGTACGAGGGGAAATCTGGTGAGTTTACGAGGCAGAAGGTCCAGGGTTTTATGAAGGTGCCGATCATGAGCTATATTGAGCTAGAGGGAGAAAAAGCAGATTACAAAAAGGGACTGTGGAGAGTGATCTTGCAGGGGAGTAAGGTGAGTAGTGTGGAGAGACTAGACGCGCTCTTAATGCTGTTGAGAAGCGCAGGTTATGTTGAGAAAAGGGTGGAGAAAGAGGAGCTTACGAGAGCTGGGGTGCTCACTACCAATGAGCGTGATGAGTATGAATACCAGGAAGGGAGATTGCAGCAATTCCTCGGTAAGCGAGTGCTTGACTGGGGAGTAGGAGGAGAAGGACTGGGAGTGGCTGTGATTAATAAGAGTGGGATCGTGGGTCTGGCGAGTGATGTCTCGAGTTTTTTTGGGAACACTGGGTTATCGGTGATCGCGGTACGGGGAGATACAGGACAAGAAGAAGATGTGCGCGTTACGTTATCTAACGAGTTGACTGAGGAGCAGGCAGGGAGAATGCAGAAGCTGCTCTATTCGTGGTTTGGGTGGGAGAATATCGTAAGGGGAGACACGAGTGAGTATCGGGCGGAGATTGTGGTGGAGTTGGGGAGGAGTGCGGAAGACTTGTTCTAACAGTTATTTCCTACGTTTTCGGAGGTCTTTGAGTTTGAGACTGGGTGCGAAGGAAGGGGAGGCAGTGATGCGAGAGGGTCTTTTGACCTCGCGCATAAAGATCGTGACTGTGTTGTCTGTGGCGGATTTGATACATGCTTTGTAGGCGTAGCTTGCTTTG
>JABHIC010000100.1 GCA_018671205.1 Gammaproteobacteria bacterium | reverse complement strand
CGCTTCGAGATCCCCCGCCTGGACGAACTCGACAAGCGGAGTTCGGGATTTATCGAGCAGGTGCTTTAGATCTCAAAGCCATTTTGAGCTTCGCTCTGATCCCGCCGGTGAATCCCGAAATACTCCTCAGAGGACCGGAGAAAATCGTGTCCCTTTTGTGAAACAGGAGTGACACCTTCTCGTATCAGATGATCCCCTCCAACGGCTTCATCCCCACGACCCGGAACTGAAAAAACCATCTCTTTGAGGTGGTTTTTTCAGTTCTGATCGATATTGGAAACCTCTCCGAAAAAAGCTTCATGCCATTATCAGCACTCGACTTACCCAACCGAAGCAACCCCTTTCATTGCTGTCCTCAGCCATCGGCCAAATAAATTTCCTGTCAGCGGGTGCACCTTTTGCTGAATACCCATCGACCGCCCCTCTCCTCCAAAAACGCCAATAAAAAAAAAGAGCTCCGGGAGAGTGGCGCACCTCGATGGAGATTACTGTGGCAACGAATCAGCTAACAACAAACGAGACAGTCAAAAATAGATACTCCCGCCTGGACCATCTCTGGAAGTGGCGAGAGTCAACGGGAAAACCAACTGTCTTTGAACACGTCCACCTGCCGGACGACAGACAGGAATTCCTCAAGCCGACGACAGAGATGCTGAGCCGGGAACTGAGGGACGCACCTGACGAGTGCCGCGGTCAGGCCATCGCCTACTTCCAGGTGGGTGACAGGGCTTTTGCCGAGGGGCACTACAGGGACGCCGCCAGCGCATACCTCGCCTCCGGAGCGGAAGCCTCAAGCCTGTCCGCACACCTGGCGTGCGGCGTGGCCAAAATAATGGTATCCGAATTGAGAGCCGCCGTCGAACTGTTCGAAGCGGGACGCGTGCGTGCACAAGCACGACAGGTGCCCCCCTTCGAAGCCGCTTTCGATATAAATCTGGGGCAGGTCTATAGTGATCTCGGTGAAATGGAACGCGCCAGGAGGGCACTGGAAATGGCTCTGGTGCTGAGCCGGAAGATGCGGGATGTATCTCTGGAGATGCTATCCCTGGCCCAGCGCAGATTGTGCTCCTTCACCAGGGGAGAATACGGAGAAGAGAGCAACAACCACTGTCCTTCGGCATTTGCACATGGTAATGCTCCTCATTATCCACCGTCCCGTGACCCAGCATCCGACGAATCATCCAATGCTGGTTGATCATCTCGTGGAAACAATCATAGCTCCAATTCCATTACCAACCTCAATATATTTACCCCTTTTCAACTAACAGACTCGGATATGTCGCCTCTCACAGATAACCTCCAAGCGCCGCCGAAAAATGGCCGCCCCCCGATTCTGGGCGAAAAGGGAGTTAATGGCCACAGCAATGCCCTTGTGGAGGAATTTCAGGGACCGGGTTTCCGCTTCGTGCGCGCGTTCCTCTTGGTGATTCTGCTGCTGGTGAGCTCCCTGCTGATACTGGTCGGATTTTTGAGTTGGTATTTCAGCATGGATGTAACCGTAGAAGGAAAAGGAGTAATCGAGCCGCAGCACCGATACCTGGTGAAGGCCCGGATTACGGGGATCATCAAGCAGATCCACGTGCAGACCGGGCAGCAGGTGCAGGCAGGGGATCTGTTAGTCACACTGGATGATACGGAGTGGCGCACTGAACTGGCCAAGATAGAGGCAGATCTGGAAATAAACCAGAGCCGGATGCGGGAAATCGAAGTGGCAATGCAGCAGGAGCGCACGATCCGCCAGGCCGAGGTGACGCAGGCAAAGCTGGAATGGGAGCGCATGCAGTTCGAGTTGGAACGGATAGTGGCCGAGCAGACGCTCTCATCAAATGGAACCCTTTTTCCGCGGAGACCCCTCGAGGAGTTAATGCCGGTTCGACAGGCCCAGGCCATGCTGAAGCAACGGGAGGCGGGTCTGGCATTGGCGCGGCAGCGACTCCGGGCTGTAGATGGACGCAGGCAGGAGATAATGACACTGGAGAAGCTGGATGGAAAACTGGAACAGGATCGGTTACAGCTACAGCACCAGTTAGAATGTAGTGCAATTCGGGCGCCGATGACCGGGACTGTACTGACCGATGCCCTGGAATACCGACAGGGAGATCATCTCCAAGCTGGTGAAGCCGTGCTGGAGATAGCCGAAATGGAGAAATGGCAGGTCAAAATTATGATACAGGAGGTGGATAAACCCAAAGTAAGAGAAGGGCAGATAGTGAAACTTTACGTGAATGCTTTTCCCCACATCGAGTACCAGATTTTTAGTGGGGCAGTGGCAGAAGTCCCGAGTAAACCAGAATCGGATATGGCTACAGATGGCGTGGTAGTTTATCCGGTTAAAGTGGCAATCCAAGATGCGCAAGTGACAAATGGAGAGAAAGTGTACTCTTTGGCTTATGGGATGAGTTCGGATGCTAAAATCGTGGTTGAAAGAGGGCGAATCATTGAGATAATATGGCGGAAACTGCTACGAGGTGCCGGAAAAATGGGGAAACACAACTTTCACGTGACTAGCGATGAATTGCCATCTTTATCCTCAAAAAGCACAAACGACACAGATATGCG
>JABHIC010000099.1 GCA_018671205.1 Gammaproteobacteria bacterium | reverse complement strand
GGATTGGGGCGAAGCAGGGGCGCTAGAGGCGTTAGGCGCCTGTTCGGGTATCAAATTGGACCCCTCTGCTAAAACTGTTTTTACAGATCCGGCGCACCTCTTTGCCTTTGGTTTTGGTTCCGGACTGGCACCCTTTGCGCCAGGAACCTTCGGAACTGCTGCGGCAATTCCGTTCTATCTGCTGATGCAGTCGTTATCACTGCCGCTTTATCTGGGGCTGGTTCTGATCGCCTTTATCTTCGGGGTCTGGGTCTGTGGTAAGGCGGGGGCGGCGCTGGGGGAGCATGATCATGGTGGAATTGTCTGGGATGAGTTTGTCGGGTTCTGGGTTACGATGGTTGCGGCACCCAGCGGATGGCAGTGGATTGTGGCGGGCTTCCTGCTCTTTCGGCTCTTCGATATCTGGAAACCGTGGCCGATCAACTGGGCGGATCAACAGCTCTCCGGTGGTTTAGGGGTGATGCTGGATGATCTGATCGCCGGTCTCTATGCACTGATTCTGTTGCAGGGGATGGCTCGGCTGGTCGGATAGCTGCTCTGTATTCTGCGCTGCAGCGCTACTTTTACCGGTTCTGGTGGTGTCTCAATAAATCTGGTCAAGACGAATCTCCAGCCTCTCCTGTTGTGCCGTATTGAACAGCAGAAACTCTCCCTCTATGCGGGTGATGAGATCAACCGGGGTGATCGTCTCCTCTCTGACCTCTCCGCTCTCCAGTACCCACTTCAGCAGCCGTGGTGATTTTCGCAGAATGGCAAGCTCCAGTTCACTGTGGAGTGCGCAGGATACCGGGGTGTAGTGAACCATGATCCTGAAATATTTCTGGAGTGATCCTATGTGGTTCAAGCTCTGATCAGGAGATGAGGAGAAATTCCAGCAGTGCCTTCTGTGCATGGAGGCGGTTCTCCGCTTCGTCCCAGACTACGCTTTGTGGGCCATCAATTACCTCGGCAGAGACCTCTTCCCCCCGGTGTGCCGGCAGGCAGTGCATGAAGAGGGCGTCTTGGTTGGCAACACTCATCAGTTGGCTGTTGACCTGATAGGGTTGAAAAACGGAGTTTCGGGCGCTGCTCTCCTCCTCCTGACCCATACTGGCCCAGACATCTGTGACGATCAGGTCTGCAGCACTGGCCGCCTCTTTTGGATCTCGCATCAGGGTGATGTGGGAGCGGGTGGCCGCTACGATTTTGGGGTTGGGTTCATACCCCTCCGGGGTAGCAATATTGAGGTGGAAGCCGAAGCGGAGAGCGGCATTCATATAGGAGTGACACATGTTGTTGCCGTCTCCAATCCAGGTAACCGTTTTCCCCCGGATGGAGCCACGCTGTTCAACATAGGTCTGCATATCAGCCAGTAGCTGGCAGGGGTGAAAATCATCGGTCAGCGCATTAATCACGGGCACAGAAGAGTAGGCGGAAAAACGTTCAACCATCTCATGCTCAAAGGTCCGAATCATGACGGCATCGACCATGCTGGAGAGGACACGAGCACTGTCTTCAATAGGCTCACCACGGCCCAGTTGGGTATCCCGGGAAGAGAGGAAGATGGCGCTACCACCAAATTGGGTCATACCCGCCTCAAAGGAGACCCGGGTACGGGTTGATGACTTCTCAAAGATCATTCCCAGTACCCGGTTTTTTAGTGGCTCGTAGATTTCTCCTGCACGGCGCATCTTTTGGAGTTCGATAGCGCGCTGCACAAGCCGCTCCAGTTCATCACTGCTGAGATCCAGCAGGGTTACAAAATGTCGGGGGGTCATGGTTTTTCCTCCATCAGCGATTGGCTCCACTGCTCAATTAATCCACTCAGCTGATCCACAATCTGCTCAGCCTCCTGGTCGGAGAGAATGAGTGGGGGGAGGAGCCGGACTACACGCTCTGCGGTGACATTGATCAGCAGTCTCTGTTCGAGCGCCTGTTTGACCAGCGCCGTGCAGGGCTGGCTCAGCTCAATGCCGATCATCAGGCCGAGACCGCGTATCTCTTTAACGGTTTTCAATGGAGAGAGACGCTCACTCAACCCCTGTCGGATTCGGTTGCCCAGTAGCGCAGCACGTTCACTGAGGTTTTGCTGTTCAATGGTATCAATGACCGCCATAGCCGCGCGGGTGACCAGGGGGTTGCCACCAAAAGTTGAGCCATGCATGCCTCCCTGAAACAGCGAGGCTGCCTTCCCCTGTGCGATACAGGCTCCAATCGGGAGACCATTTCCCAGCCCTTTGGCCAGGGTGATGATGTCAGGCAGGATGTCACTGTGCTGGAAGCCAAACCAGTGCCCGGTTCGGCCCATTCCGGTCTGGATCTCATCCAGTATCATCAGCCAGTTCTGTTCGTCACAGAGTTGGCGAATGGCGGAGAGGTACTCTCTCTCCGGTACCTGAATGCCCCCCTCTCCCTGAATCGGCTCAACCATCACCGCAACCACCTCTCTGGAGCGGGAGGCAATCTCTCTCAGGGCCTCCAGGTTGTTGTAGGGAGCACGTACAAAGCCTTTTACGAGGGGCTCAAATCCCGCCTGTACTTTACGGTTCCCGGTGGCGCTCAGGGTGGCCAATGTGCGGCCATGAAAGCTCCCTTTAGCCACGATAATAGCGGGGTTGTCCACTTTTTGTTGATGTCCATAGAGTCGGGCCATTTTAATAGCGGCCTCATTGGCCTCAGCGCCGGAGTTAGCAAAAAACAGATTATCCATTCCGGAAATTTCACACAGCTTATCGGCCAGCTTCTGCTGGTTGGGTATACCGTAGAGGTTGGAGGTGTGTAAAAGGGTGGCGGCCTGATCACAGATAGCCTCGGTAACTGCGGGGTGGCTGTGACCCAAACCACAGACAGCAATGCCACTGAGTGCATCGAGGTAGCGGTTGCCGGATTCGTCCCAGAGCCATGCTCCCTCACCTTTGGTAAAAGAGACCGGTAGTCGCCCGTATGTGGGCATGATGGTGTTGCTCATAACTTTTTTTTTTGGCTGAAAAAAACAAAAACGGCAGCCTCAAAGTGATGCTGCCGATCAATGGAGACAGTATTGTAACGATTGTTACCTATTTCGCAAGCGTAACAATAAGGGGGCTAGTTAAGTAGAGGGAGATAATTGAGTGAAAACAGATGCTACCGCATTGACCATCCTATGGTATTCTCTATCGAGAGTAGTATGTGATAATTATAATAAAGTAATAAAGAGAATAGTGGCTAGAGGATTGCTCTGATGCGCAAGATAAAGATGATTGAGGTGGCGCCCGGTATCAGCTGGGTAGAGGTCCCTGATGTTGAGCTGCGTATCCTCTGCGGCTGCCCTGCAGATAGTGTGAAACATCTGATGAAACGTGGCCTGATTGTCTTCACCGAGCGTGATGGCGTTAAGTTTGAGATGGGGCCCAATGCGATTCTGCTCTCTGATGTACTGCTACAGAATGGTGAGTTCTCCAGTATGGCAGAGTTTCCTGTGCTACAGATGCTCTATCGTCAGGGAATGATTCTTCCCGGACATCCCAATAATAATGGTCAGAAGCCACTGCTGATAGGGTCTCCCGATCAGGTTGAGGCGCAGATGGAGTACATCTATCGTGGGAACTATGGTCTGGTATCAAAAGAGGAGATACTTGAGACCGGTGTAGATGAGGCAACGGCGGATGAGCAGATGGCAATGAAATTGCGATTTGCTTTTGGGGCTATTCGCCCCACAAAGGATCTGCTGGATACCCGGATGGTGGTTGGTGAGGATGCCACAGAGGTGATGGCAGGGGTCACGGTGCGCCGTTTACGACAGAATCTCTTCGAGTTTAGTTACTTGGAGGAGACGGTAACCGTTGACCTCAATCTGCCTGCCGGGCAGGGGTATGTGGTTCCCTACCCTCTCGACTTCCATAACGTCAAGCGTGGTTATTTCTCCATTCTCCACTCGGGACAGGGGGATGGCTGGGACCCCAACCGTCCTAGTATGTCCTCGATTATGATGTTCCAGGGTAAGGTCTACCTGATTGATGTGGGACCCAATGTCCATGAGAATATGGCAGCCCTCGGTATCAGTCTCAATGAGATTCATGGGCTGTTCCATACCCACTCTCATGATGACCATTTTGCCGGGTTGGCGACCCTTGCCCGTTCAGGTCACCGGATTGAGTACTATGCGACTCCGCTGGTTCGGGCATCTGTGACCAAGAAGCTCTGTGCGCTACTCTCAGTAGAGGCATCATTTTTTAGTAAGTGCTTTAATATTAACGATATGGTCGTGGATGAGTGGAATAATATTGATGGACTGGAGGTACGTCCCATCTTCTCCCCCCATCCCGTTGAGACCACCATTATGCGTTTCCGCTCCCTGTGGGAGGATGGCTACCACACCTATGCGCACTTTGCAGATATTGCGGCCTTTAGTGTGATTGACGGAATGCTTGAGACTCCGGACAACCCCGGATTGAAGGCTGACACTATCGCTAAGATCAAGAATGATTATCTGGAACCGGCCAATACCAAGAAAATTGATATTGGTGGGGGGATGATTCATG
>JABHIC010000098.1 GCA_018671205.1 Gammaproteobacteria bacterium | reverse complement strand
GCCGCCCTGAGCCAATTCCTGGCAGTGAAGAGATCATCCCGGCGGATGCCGTAATCATCGCCTTTGGCTTCCAACCCAACCCACCCCAGTGGATTCGTGAAAATCAGATCCATACTGATGAGCGAGATCGTGTGGTTGCTATCGAGGAGCAGACCTATATGAAACAGACCTCTAACCCGAAAGTATTTGCTGGTGGTGATATGGTGCGTGGCTCGAACCTGGTCGTCTCTGCAATCTGGGATGGGCGTAAGGCCGCAGAGGGTATTCTCGATTACCTTGAAGTTTAAAACCCCCTTTTTTAGAGGTGCCCTGATTTTTGCAGGTTTCCGGTAGTCACAACCGGGAACCTGCTCCTCTGTTCTCAACAGACGCCACCCACTCAATGCTCCAAAAATCACTCACCACCCTTCTCCTCATCACGCTATTGGGGCTTTTCTGGTTTATTGGAGAGCGCTCACTCTCAACCCTGTCAGAGGGCCAAAAAGAGGCCCCACTTCAACGCTTTGACGAACACGACTTCTATCAGCTGGATAAATTTCCACAACAGGTCGATAGCCCGATCCACCCGATTCCTCCCCTCAAAAAGCTCTCCCCTCCCCTGCAGGCGCGAGTTAATCTGGGACGACAGCTATTTCAGGATGTGCGCCTCTCAGGAAACCAAAAGATCAGCTGCAAGAGCTGCCACCAGCTAGAGCAGGGAGGTCATGATAGTCGTGGGGGCTCCACAGGAACGTCCGGCAAGCTGCTACGACGCAACTCACCCACCGTTTACAATGCGGCTTTCAATTTTCGCCAGTTCTGGGATGGGCGCTCTGCCAACCTCTCTGCTCAGGCTGAACAGCCTATTCTGGATCAGAATGAGATGGGGGGCTCGTGGCCCGTGATTCTGCAACGGTTGCTCACTGACCCCAACATGGTCAGCGCATTCTCAGTCTATCCTCAGGGCATCACTGCTGAGACCATCCGGGATGCGCTCAGCCTCTATGAGCGGACACTGGTTACTCCGCACAGCCCCTTTGACCGCTATCTACGGGGGGATGAGAGTGCCATCAATGGGGCACAGAAGCGGGGCTACCTGCTCTTCAAAAAGCTCGGCTGTATCAGCTGCCATCAGGGACGAAATGTGGGTGGAAACCTCTATCAGAAGATGGGTATCTATGCCACAGAGGCACAGCTTACTCAGCTTCAAGAAGATGATTTTGGGCGTTACGAACTGACGGGAATGGAGTCGGACCGAATGCTATTCAAGGTTCCCTCACTGCGCAATGTGGCCCTCACCCCCCCCTATTTCCATAATGGATCACGAGCCACGCTGGAGCAGGCCGTGGCCGACATGGGGCTTTTTCAGCTTGGCAGAGAGCTGGAAGAGCATCAGATTGAACTGCTCGTCCTGTTTCTGCAAACCCTCACGGGTGATCTCTCTGAGGAAAAAAAATGAAGCTCCTGCTCCATTCGCTCAGAAAATTCAGTTACCCGCTCCTGGGACTACTGTTTCTGCTCTTTGTCGCCCTCTTCTTTTTTATCCAGGGGGCCGAAACAAAAAAGCATATCGCCTATCTGGAACAGCTTCGACAGCTAGAGAAACAGGCGACTGCCTACAGTATGGCACTGTTTCAGACACGCTTCAGACTACGCAGTGACTATGATGAATTATTCACCATAGAGCGGGCTATTGAGGAGCTGCTCGCTCAGCTTCACACAACCCCCAGCTACCTCAACCACCGCAACATACTCGCCATCCACAACCTGATTGAGCAGATGAAAATTCAGTTTGAGGAGAAACAACAGCATGTCTCCCGGTTTAAATCGGCCAAAGCACTCTATGGCAATAGCATACGTTACCTGCCCCTCCTGCATGATCAGATCGAGGTCGCCTCAGAGACCTATGAGGATGGTATTATCTATGCAACCCATGTAATGACCGAGGATCTACTCGCCTATCTTGCCAGTGAGAATAACGAACATAAAGAGGAGCTGCTGGAGCGTATCTATCGCTACCAACTGATGCTCAACAGCACGCTCACTCCTCAGCAAGAGGGACACAAAATCGCCAGAGCCCTGCTACGCCACAGTAACCAGATCATCACCAACCAGGTTCTGATGGAAGAGAGCATCTCCAAGGCTCTCACTACCGATTTCTCTGAAACCACCGCCTGGCTTCGCACAATCTATCTCTCTGGATACAAGATCAAGAGTGAACAGACCCGGTTTAGCACCCAACTACTCGTACTCTTCACCCTCACTCTGTTTATTACCCTGATCGGGGTCGTGATGAATTTACGTCGTACCTATCAGGCACTAGAGCAGAGCCACTCCACTCTGGAGCAGCGTGTTCAAGAGCGTACCGTTGAGCTGGGAGCGGCAAAAGCCTATGCCGAAAAGGTCACCCACTCCATGAAAGAGGCATTACTGGTTACGGATGGAGAGGGGTTAATCCTCTCACTTAACCCGGCTACCGAACAACTCACCGGCTACAAGGGAGAGCAATTAGTGGGGCAACCCCTGACCCACTACCTGAAGGCATCTACCCAGGAAGAGGCGACTCAGGATAGAGAGACCACCCTTCTTACCGCCTCCGGACTGGAGCTACCGATTGAGCTCTCCCACTCGCTATTGGAAGATGCGAACCACCCACTGTCTGGAATAATCTTTGTTTTCCACGACATCAGTGAGCGCAAACATGTGGAGCAGCAGCAGCAATTTCTCGCCTATCAGTCCGGTATCTCCGAGATGGGGGTGACGGTCATGCATAATATCGGCAATATCACCACCGGAATGACCGGTAATCTCACCCGGCTCAAACGAGCCAGGAATACCATCGACAAGAGTTCCTCCCTCTTTTACAAGTTTCATCAGGATATTCTTCAGCTCCTTGAGCGTTCTCCCCAAACAGAGCCTCAGAGTGAAATCACCCTGACACTGAAAAAGAGCCAGATGATCTTTATGGAGGGTAGCAAAATACTCCGTAACACTATTGAACAACAGATCGATGAACCACTCGGCTCACTCACCACACAGACTCAACAAATTGGTGGACTGATCAAACTACACAAAAACGAGACCCACCCCAACAGTTTTACCAGTACTTTCGACCTGCATGCACTGATTGTGGATGTAATTGCCCTGGAGACCCAACTCATACAGGAGCAGAACATCCAAGTGGAAATCAATATTGCCGAAAATATACAGCAGATCACCCTACCGCGTAACCAGATGATGCAGATGTTGGTCCACATGCTACAAAATAGTATTACAGCCATTCAGGATCGCTACAGCAGGAAGCAAGAACCTCCGGGCAAGATCTGCTTCCACTCCGACATCACCGGCGAATCCCAGTGGTTCATTCAAATTAGCGACAATGGCATCGGCATCCCCGAAAAAATTCAGTCTGAAATTTTCAACTTCGGTTACTCCACCCAGCAGGGAAAAACCGGTTATGGCCTCCACTCCGTGGGCAATTTTGTCCAGAGCATGAAAGGGAAGATTGAGGTTGAGAGCAGTGAAGAGCGGCAGGAGACCCAATTTACTATCACTTTTCATCGATAACAGCCCAAAATCTGCTGAAATAAGGGCAAATACCATCTACTGCCGGCACTAATGTCGCAGCCGGTTAAACATTGTAGTACTCTTTGCTATTGAGAAAACAGCTCTTAATAGCCATAGACAGATACAGTTATGAATGAAAAAGAATATAACGAACGACTCAATTCACTCCTCCGATTTTCTGAGCAGATTGTAAAAATTGAGGATCTGGATGCCCTGCTGGATCAGCTGCTGCTTGAGGCTCGCAGATACACCAACTCCGAGGCAGGCTCGATCTACCTAGTTGAGCATGGGAAACTCCGCTTTGCCTATGTGCAGAATGAGAAGCAGACCCACCTGGGTAGTGGAAAGAATCGTTTTCTCTATAACGATATCACCATTCCCATTGATGAGAGCTCAATCTCCGGCTATGCGGCCAGCCGTCATGAGATGCTATCTATTGATGATGTCTACAATATTCCGGATGAGGCCCCCTACAAGTTCAACACCAAATTTGATGAACAGACCGGTTATCGAACCCGCAATACGCTTGCTGTCCCGCTCACTACCAGCAACGGAGCCCTGGTAGGGATACTCCAGCTCATCAATAAGGGCAAGGATAAAAACTATTGCGAAGAGGATCAGCTCTATCTGCGCCATTTTGGGCTGATCGCCTCGGGTGCTATTGATCGTGCCCGGATCACCCGCTCGGTCTTTACCCGTATGCTGCAGATGGCCGAACTGCGTGATCCCAAAGAGACCGGTGCACATGTCAACCGAGTTGGCACCTACTCTATCGAGATTTATCAGGCATGGGCAGAGAAACGGGGAGTTGATGAGGATGAGATGCGTGCCTTCAAGGGATCATTCCGTATTGCAGCTATGCTCCACGATGTGGGCAAGGTAGCCATCTCCGACAAGATCCTGAAAAAACCGGCAAAATTAACCGATGATGAGTTCAAGGTGATGCAACACCATACAACTTATGGTGCCGGACTATTTGACCAGACCAGCTCACTGCTCGATGAAATGAGCCGTGATGTAGTGCTGTATCACCATGAGAAGTGGAATGGTACGGGATATCCGAACGGCCTCAAGGGAGATGAGATCCCCCTGACTGCACGAATTGTCTCAATGGCCGATGTCTATGATGCCCTGATCTCCAGCCGGGTCTACAAGAGCGCCTGGAGTGAGGAGGATGTGGATAACTTCATTCGTGAGCAGTCCGGCACTCACTTTGATCCCGAGCTGGTAGAGATCTTCTTCTCAATCCAGGATGTCATTCGCGCAATCCGTGTCAAATACCAAGAGGCTTCATAGGCGTCTGTCTCAGAAGACTATCCCAGGATAATAGTAGTTCAGGCCCGCCCTACCCTGTTGACCGGAATTGCCCCATGCTGACTCAGCTGCTGCCAGGCATCGGAGTCACCAGTTCCAGACCAGAGATCCCACGCCTCTAGCAGCGTAGGACGCTCTCTAGCCGTATGGTCATGCACCGCACGTAACACCTGCATCAGCGGAACAAAACTGCTTGATAGCTCGGCAAACATCTCTGAAAGTGCATTTTCTGCCCCTGCTGAGGCCGCGGAATAGGCACTCTTTCCCATCTTGACGAAGTAATCTGTACCCACTGTACGGCGGTCTGCCTGCTCTGGATAGAGGCCACTATAGAGGAGACTGATATCTCCCAACTGCTGCAGCCGCTGAAGCCGCACCTGTCCTCTACCCTGATGAGCGGTGAAGTAGTCCAGAGCAAGAACATGTGATTGAAGCGCTGCATAATTCTGATAACGAATCAAAGTCATCACCAGATAACCCTCCATCTCATGCTCCAACTGGAGATGAACCTCCTGTTCTGCCTCCTCAACCAAATCGTGCCAAATTTCGGCCACTGTCGACGCAACATAGATAGTATTCATGATCATCTCCTGTTATCGGTTGCAAGAGATCATGCATAAGTTATGCCTATCGGCCGATCAATCAATGCTCAAAAAAACCGCCCGGAATCTACTACTGGGAGCTCTCACGGATCTTACGAAGATGCTCTAACATCGTGGGATCCTCATTGCCCTCGACAATCGTCTTCAGCAGTGAGGGGGGCTGCGCAACTCTCTTGGGAAGTTTTCCGGCAGGGGGGGCATCCTTAGCTGTGGTCTGTTGGCCCGCATCTGCTTCAGGATCTGCATCTGCTGAGGGTGTGGTCGCTGAGCGAAGCCCAAGCAGTACCACCACAAGCAGCAGGCCAATAGCTGCTGCCAGCAATAGCCCCTTCAACTCAGCTGTCATCTTCATTCCACTTACTCAGGCCTTACCGAAATAGAGACTATAACACGAGGATGAATAGCATGAGCTACCCCCCTTTCAGCAGCTGCTCCTGTAGTCTGGCATCCGCAGCCTCCACAGCCCTCGCATTGGCTGCACGCTCCTCTTTCAGACGCTCTGCCAGCGCTGAATCCGCGTTTGCCAGTATTTGGGCAGCCAGATAAGCGGAGTTCTTTGCCCCAGGTTTACCAATCGCAACCGTTGCCACCGGAATCCCCCCTGGCATCTGCACCGTAGAGAGCAGTGAGTCCATCCCCTCCAGTGCGCCATTCATTGGTACACCAATCACCGGCTTGGTGGTGGCTGCAGCAACCGCACCCGCCAGATGTGCCGCCAACCCTGCCGCAGCAATAAAAGCCCCGCAACCACGCTGGTCAGCATCCGTTACATAGTCATGGGTGAGCGCCGGAGTGCGATGAGCCGAGGTGATCTTCACCTCAAACGGAACCTCCAGCTTTTTCAAAATATCGAGACAGGCCTGCATCGTTGGCAGGTCAGAATCGGAGCCCATCAGGACAGCCACAAATTGTTCAGACATATTTTATTCTCACTTATTCTATCTAGGGTACCACGATCAACTTAGGATGATGGTGCCACCTTCTTCTTTACGGCCCTTTTTTTGAGCGCGCTCTTCTTCACTGACTTCTTTTTCACAACCTTCTTCTTCACTGCCTTCTTTTTTGGGGCAGCCTTCTTTTTACTGGATGCCGTGCCCTTGCGTTTCTCTGCCGCACGAATTGCAGCCGCACCATTCGCAGAGATCAGACGGATCGATTTTCCTTCCGCCTCCAGTGCCTCCACAATTTGCAGCGCCTTATCCAGCTTTCCCTCCTTGATCTTGAGGGTGGCACTGGGTGGAGTAGTGGGCTCACGAAGCAGGGTAAACCCTCCCCCATGATACTGCTTAGAAAGCCGTTTACGCTCTTTCTCACTCTCCTCAATCAACTTTTCACACTGTTCCAGCGTCAACGCGGAAGGGTCACTATCCGCAGGTGGCTTCACATTTTTAAAGCCATTGGTGATAAAGGGGCCCCAACGCCCATCCAACACCTGAACCGGTGACCCCTCAAACAGACGGATCTCCTTCTCCTGATCACTCGCTTTCTTCTGCTCAACAAACTCAATCGCCCGCTCCAGCTCAATGGTGTGGGGATCCTCTGGCTCAATGGAGACGTTTTGGGCCACCAGATCAACCCCTTTCACCGGGTTAGCCTCCAGATGGTCACGTACCATTTCATCCACAAAACCAGCATAAGGGCCGAAACGGCCACTATTGACCATCACCGCCTCCCCCTCCGGGGTTATGCCAAGCTGACGGGGTAACTCAAACAGTGGCAGCACATCCTCCAGGGATACCGTATCTTTACGCTGCTCTGGACGTAGGCCAGCAAATAGCGGCTTCTCCTCATCGTCACGGGTGCCAATCTGTGCATAGGAGCCAAAACGACCAATCTTGACACTCACCGGACGACCTGTCTTGGGGTCAGTACCCAAATGGCGGGTCTGTGAGGCCTCCTCCCGGGAGATATCAGCCGCCCCCTCAATATCCTGATGGAATGGCTGATAGAAGCGTCCCAACATCTCACGCCACTCCAGCTTGCCGTTGGAGATCTCATCAAACTCCGCCTCCACCCGTGCGGTAAAGCTGTAATCCACCACCTCGGAGAAGTTTTTGACCAGGAAGTCGGTCACCACACCGGCGATATCCTGTGGAATCAGTTTCCCCTTATCCGACCCGCTCATCTCAACCCGATCCTCACTCAGAATCTCTACACCGCGTAGCGCAAGGATGCGGATAGTGCGCTCTTTTCCCTCCTGCATTCCACGGCTCACATAACCCCGGTTCTGGATGGTGGAGATGGTGGGTGCGTAGGTGGAAGGTCGCCCAATCCCCAGCTCCTCCAACTTCTTCACCAGACTCGCCTCAGTGAAGCGGGCCGGTGGGCGGGTAAAGGACTCCTGTGCCCGCATCACCTCCAGCTGGAGAGACTCGCCCTCCTCAATCTTCGGAAGCCGCTTCGCATCCTCTTTGCTACGATCCTGATAGACCTTGAGAAAGCCATCAAAGATGAGCACCTCCCCCTTAGCCAACAGCTGCTCCTCCACACTGGAGAGATCAATGGTGGCGGTAGTCCGTTCCAGTACCGCACCACTCATCTGTGAGGCGATAGTACGCTGCCAGATCAGCTCATAGAGGCGCTGCTCATTTTTCTCTCCCGCCACCTTAGATTGGCCCAGATCAGTGGGACGAATCGCCTCATGGGCCTCCTGTGCGCCCGCAGACTTGGTCTTGTAATGGCGTCGCTCGACATAGTCCGAACCAAACTGCTGCTGAATCACCTCCTCTGCCTGCAGATGAGCAAGCTCAGAGAGGTTAACGGAGTCGGTACGCATATAGGTAATCTTTCCCGCCTCATAGAGACGTTGGGCCACCATCATCGTCTGGCGCACCGAAAACCCCAGCCGTTGTGAGGCCTCCTGCTGTAGCGTTGAGGTCGTAAAGGGGGCTCGTGGAGCGCGTTTGGCCGGTTTTTTCTCTATCTTGCGAATCTGATAGTGGGCACCTTTCACCCGTTCGAGGAAATCTTCTGCATCCTCAATTCCCTCACGATCCCTGGTTAGTTTTGCCTCAAGCTTTTCCCCTTCCCCAGTGGAGAGTTGCGCACTCACCTTGAAGGAGGAGAGCGCAACAAAGGTATCAATCTCCCGCTCCCGTTCCACCACCAGACGTACCGCCACCGACTGTACCCGCCCCGCCGAGAGGCCGGTCTGGATCTTCTTCCAGAGCACTGGGGAGAGCTCAAAGCCAACCAACCGGTCGAGAATACGACGTGCCTGCTGCCCATTCACCAGATCTCGATTAATTCGCCGGGGAGTCTCAATCGCCGCCAAAATTGCCGGCTTGGTGATCTCATGAAAAACAATCCGTTGACTATTCTCTTCACTCAACCCCAACACCTGCTCCAGATGCCAGGCAATCGCCTCCCCTTCACGGTCCAGGTCTGTGGCTAGGTACACTTCTTCTGCCTTGGCAGCCAGGGCCTTCAGCTTTTTGACCACCTCCCGTTTCTCATTGGGCACACGATATTTGGGCACAAAATCATTCTCGACATCCACCGATAATTGCGATCTCAGCAAATCTCTGACATGCCCAACCGAGGCTTCCACTTTATACCCTTTGCCCAGGTAACGCCCCACAGTTTTGGCTTTAGCCGGAGACTCGACCACCACCAATTTGCCCGAGCGTTTGACTTCTTTCTTTTTACGAGGGCGCTTGACGACTTCCGGGGGTGTCATACCTTCATGAGCGTCTGTGCGACCCATGCGATATAAACCGGTAGTACACACGGGGCATTCTCCGCGAGTTGCGGGCGTCCCTGTGGCTGTGAACTCCGGTTTGGCGTTCTTGATCTCTCGTTTTTCCTTACACTTTACACAATAAGCTTGCATATAAAACTCCCTTGGATTCAAGTTTCAAGTGCAACCGGGATGTAATTGAAAAATACCATGTCAGGTGTCTTGAAGTCAAGGCATTTTCTAGGGCGATGATTCAAACGTTCTTTAATAAAAGCAATCTGGTCGGCAGTGACGTTGGAAAAGT